>CANQQO010000067.1 GCA_947625965.1 uncultured Oscillospiraceae bacterium | reverse complement strand
GGTGCAGCGTCTAACGTGGCTCTGCAAATCCTTCGGTGCAGCGTTCCAATCGGTGCGTTGCGCTGATTGAAAGTTGTCGCTAACGGGCGGTTCTAAATCGGTGCGGTGGAAGATTAGCGGGTTTGTACAGCTATTGCGGTGCGACCCCCGTCCGGGCCTGGTGGACCGAGGGACGGAACACTGTCCGGGGCCCCTTTCGGGGCCCCGGAGACGTTTTTTGTGGTCGCATACCCTGGCGGACCCATCCGGGCACGCTTGGGAGCGGCTTCCGGGTGCCAGGTCCTTTTGCAGGCCCTCTATTCAAAATAGCTTGCCCACTCCTCCGCAAGAACGAAACCAGGCTGGTGGCAAGGGTAACGATACCCACCAGCTATCGCGCCCGCAGTAACGATACCGAGCGAGCCCGGGAGGTGTAACGAATACTGCCAGGCTGGCGCACGCATTGACAGCGGCGGCACGCCGCCCGCCGCATATAATCTTAATAAAAGATTAACCTTTGGCGGGTTTCGTTTTGGGGGGAATCGTGCTATAATAGGACTAAAAGAGAAAAAGAATTTGAAAGGTGAGGCACCATGAAACAGGCACCCAAAAAGATAACGCCTGCACCGGAGAGAATCGCCATCCCCGCCGTCAGCCCGGACCCATATGTGGGGCTTTCCGAAGCCGAAGCCCAGCGCCGCATGGACGCCGGATGGGGAAATACCGCCCCCCAGGCTGCGGGAAGAACCGAAAAACAAATCATCGCCCACCATTGCTTCACCTTCTTTAACCTGGTCTTCCTGGTCCTGGCGGCGATCTTGATGATCGGCGGGTCCTCTGTCAAAAATATGACCTTCCTCATCATTGTCGTCATCAATACCGTCATCGGCTGCGTCCAGGAGATCCGGGCCAAGAGAGCTGTGGACAAGCTGACCCTGGTAGCCGCCCAGACCCTCCCCGCTGTCCGGGAAGGGCAGACGATAGAGCTGCCCACCCATCTGCTGGTCCGGGACGATATTGTGGAATTCGCCCCCGGAAATCAGATCTGCGCCGACGCGGTGCTGCGTACCGGCGAGTTACAGGTGGACGAGTCCCTCGTCACCGGCGAAGCCGACGCCATCGCTAAGCACCCCGGCGACGCCCTCCGGTCCGGCAGCTTCGTCATCGCCGGGCGGGGACGGGCCCAGTTGACCCAGGTGGGCATCGACGCCTTCGCCGCGAAATTGGCCCGGGAGGCCAAGGCCGACCCCAAAGCCGCCAAATCCGAAATGATGCGGTCCCTGGACCGGTTGATCCGGGTGGTGGGCTTTTTGCTGCTGCCCGTGGGCATCGTGCTGTTCTACCAGGAGTTCTTCCTCCAGGAGCTGGGCTTCCGGACCAGCGTGGAGAGCACCGTCGCCGCCCTCATCGGCATGATCCCCGAGGGGCTCTACCTGCTCACCAGCGTGGCCATGGCCGTTTCCGCATTGAAGCTCACCCGGAACCGGGTCCTGGTCCAGGACATGAACTGTATCGAAACTCTGGCGCGGGTGGATGTGCTCTGCGTGGATAAAACCGGCACCATCACCGAACCGGGCATGGACGTGGAAAACATTCTCCCCCTGGCCCAGGACTCCCACGAGGAAATGGAGGCCGCCCTCACCGCCCTCTACGGCGCCCGGGAGCCCGATAACGACACCGCCCGGGCCCTGGCGGAGCTGTTCCCCGGGCCCACGGACTGGGTGTGCCAGCGCTACATCCCCTTCACCTCCGCCGTCAAGTGGAGCGGCGGGGTATTCCAGGACCACGGCGCTTTCCTGGCCGGGGCCCCGGAGTATCTGCTGGGGGACCGTTTCCCGGAGATCCTGGCCCAGGCCCAGGAGTGGGCCGGCTCCGGATACCGGGTCCTGCTCATCACCAAGTACGACGGCGACCCCCAGCCCGGGGCGCTGGACCCCGCCCTCATGGCCCCCCTGGCCCTGATCCTGCTCACCAACCGCATCCGGCCCCAGGCCAAGGACACCTTCCAGTATTTTGCCTCCCAGGGAGTGTCCATCCGGGTCATCTCCGGGGACAACCCCGCCACCGTCTCCGAGGTGGCGGGCCGGGCCGGTATCGAAAACGCCGGCCAATTCATCGACGCCTCCACTCTGGAGACGGACCAGGACTTTGCCCAGGCGGCGGAGAGCTGCACCGTCTTCGGCCGGGTCACCCCGGAGAAGAAAAAGAAGCTGATCCAGGCGTTGAAACAGGCGGGCCACACCGTGGCCATGACCGGCGACGGCGTCAACGACGTGCTGGCCATGAAGGAGGCGGACTGCGGTATCGCCATGGCCTCCGGGGCCCAGGCCGCCAGCCAGGTGGCACGGCTGGTGCTGCTGGACTCGGACTTCTCCGCCATGCCCGGCATTGTCGGCGAGGGCCGGCGGGTCATCAACAACATCCAGCGGGCGGCAACCCTGTTTTTGGTCAAGAACATCTTCTCCCTGGGGCTGGCGCTGCTATCCATGGTGACGGGATGGCCCTACACCCTGGCTCCCGTCCACCTGAGCGCCATTTCCGCCCTGACCATCGGCATCCCCTCCTTCTTCCTGGCCATGGAGCCCAACTACGAGCGGGTCCAGGGCCGGTTCCTGACGGGGGTACTCCGGCGGGCCTTCCCCGGAGGGTTGACCAGTATGTTCGTGGTGCTGATGGCCCAGGGATATATGCAGGTCTTCGATCTGCCCATGGACGAGACCAGCACCGTCTGCGCAGCCATTCTGGGCGTGGTGGGGCTGCTGGTGCTGTACCAGACCTGTAAGCCCTTCAATCTGTTCCGAAGGCTGATCTGGGGCGCCATGGCGGCGGGGCTGCTGGCCTGCTTCACATTGTTCTGGGGCATTCTGGACCTGCAAACCGGCAGCGCCGGAGCCCGGCTCATCATGTTCACGCTGCTGCTGATGACGCCCACGGTCTTCTTCGCCATCCAGCGAATCTTCGACTGGGGCGACCGGATCTACGCCTGGGGCAAGCGGGCCATCCCGGACCTGATCGACACCCTGAGATCTCCCAAGGAAGACCGCTGAGGACGCGAAAATGCTGACCTATTCTCTGAAAAAATCCCCCTCCCTGCCCCTCTACGAGGCCCTTTACCGCGCTATCCGGGACGACATCCTCTCCGGCGCGCTGAAGCCCGGGGACCGGCTCCCCGCCAAGCGGGCCCTGGCCGCCCATCTGCGGGTGAGCCGGATCACCGTGGAGGGGGCCTACGCCCAACTCCTGGCGGAGGGGTATCTCCGCTCCCAGGAGCGGGTGGGCTACTTCGTGGAGGCCCTGGACCGGGTCCCAGCAGCCCGGTCCGCCCCGCCCCCGGCTCCCGCACCCAGGCCGCGGCTGGATCTGACCGCCGGCGGACCGCCGGAGTTTCCCTTCTCCGTGTGGAGCCGGCTCCAGCGGGAGGTGACCCTCGACCTGGGGAAGGAGCTTCTTGCGCCCATGCCCAATCAGGGGGTGGCGGAGCTCCGCCAGGCCATCGCGGACCATTTGGGGGCCTTTCGGGGCCTGGCAGTGGACCCGGAGCACATTCTGGTGGGGGCCGGCACGGATTTTCTGTGCAATCTGCTCCTACAGCTTTTGGGCCGGGACAAGCGCTTCGCCCTGGAGGAGCCAGGCTATGGCAAGCTGCGCCGCATCTATACAGCCGGAGGCGCCCAGTGTCTCCCCGCCGGTTTGGACGATCAGGGGGTCCGCCCGGAGGCCCTGGGGGAGGCGGACGTCCTTCACTTTTCCCCCGCCCATCACTTTCCCACAGGCATCATCACCACCCCCGCCCGCCGGGGGGAGCTGCTGGCCTGGGCGGAGGCCGGGAACCGGTACATCATCGAGGACGACTACGACAGCGAATTCCGCGCCCATCCATTTCCGGCCATATCCTCCATGGACCGGTCCGGCCGGGTGATCTACATGAACACCTTCTCCCGGAGCCTGGCCCCCGCCATACGGATCGGCTATCTGGTCCTGCCGGATGGGCTGCTGGAAAGGCTGCGGAGGGAGCTGGGCTTTTATAGCTGCACGGTACCCAGCTTTGAGCAGCACATTCTGGCCCGTTTTCTCAAGCAGGGCTACTTTGAGAAGCACGTCAACCGGATGCGGAAGCTCTATCGCGCCCGCCGGGACCGGGTCCTGGCGGCCATCCGCTCCAGCGGAAGGGACTGGACGGTCCTGGAGCAGGAGGCAGGGCTTCACTTCCTCCTCAAGCCCGGTCCGGTGGACGACGACGCCCTCAGGAGCCGCTTTGCCCAGGCGGGAATCGCCATTCGGACCCTGTCGGAGTACTATCACACCCCCGTCCCGGAGAAAGACCGGGGGTGGCTGGTGGTCAACTACGGGGACCTGAGCGAGGAGGCGCTGGAGGAGATCTTAAAGGTGCTGATGGCGATCTAAGCGGGCGAACCGCTTTTGACGCGGAGCCCTTCCCCCAGTCCCATCTTGGGCGCCCATAAGAAAGGTTTGAAACACCATGTTCATTCCGGCATCTGTCAGCCAGGAACGGGACAAATGGAAAAGTACGAAGCACAGGGCATCTTCCCTGCGCTTCGTGCGTTTTGGGACCATTTGCAGGGGAAGCGCGCGATTCGACCGTTGTCCGGTGCGATCAGGCGGGCGCGATTTGAAACCGCTTCCATCTTTTCCCGGCAAAAGGAGCCTTTGGGGGTTGCTTTTCCCCGATTTTTCGGTATAATGTAAGTAAATACGCGCCCTGCGCCGAAGATAGAGAAGGAGATGTTGCTCAATGCAAGTCGATACGCGGCTCCATGGCTTCCGGGTCACCCGGGTGCGGGAGCTGAAAGAGCTGAAGGGGTCCCTGGTGGAAATGGTCTATGAGAAGAACGGCGCCCAGCTTGCTTGGCTGGACCGGCCGGATCAGAATATGACCTTCGCCATCGCCTTCAAGACTGTGCCGGAGGATGACACCGGCGTTTTCCACATTTTGGAGCACAGCGTTTTGTGCGGTTCTGACAAGTACCCCGTGAAGGAGCCCTTTGTCAACCTGCTTCGCACCTCCCTACAGACCTTCCTCAACGCCATGACCTTTGGGGATAAGACCATGTACCCCGTGTCCAGCCGGAACCAGAAGGACTTCGCCAACCTGGTGGACATCTACATGGACGCGGTGCTCCACCCCGCCATCTATACCCAGGAGAATATCTTCCGCCAGGAGGGCTGGCACTATGAATTCGCCGAGGACGGCAGCCTCCTGCGCAACGGCGTGGTGTACAACGAAATGAAGGGGGCCTACGCCTCCGAGGACACCCTCATCGAAGGCGAGCTGGAAAAGCTCCTGTTCCCCGGCTCCTGCTACCGCCACGACTCCGGCGGCCACCCCGCCCACATCCCGGAGCTGACCTATGAGCGGTTCCTGAGCGCCCACCGCCGGTTCTACCACCCCGGCAACAGCCGCATTTTCCTGGACGGGCAAATCGACCTGGACGCCACCCTAGCCCTGCTGGACGGGTACTTAAAGGATTACGGCCCCAGCCCCGACCCGGAGCCGGTGATCCCCATGCAGGAGCCAACCGGCTTCCACACCGCCCGGATCGAGTACGAGATCGCCCCCAGCGAGGACCCGGCCCATCGGGGCCATCTGTCTATGGGGTTCGTGGGCGGCACCTTCGCCCAGCAGACGGAGGTCATCGGCCTGTCCGTCCTGTCCGATGTGCTGTGCGGGTCCAACGAGGCGCCGCTGAAGAAGGCCATTCTGGAAAAGGGCCTGGCGGAGGACGTGTCCATGAACGTGGGCTCCACCCAGCAGATCGTGGCGGAGCTGTCCGTCCACAACACCGACGAGGACAAGGTCCCCGAGATCCAGAGCGTCTTCACCCAGGTCCTGACGGACCTGGCCCGGAACGGCATCCCCAGGGATCAGCTCGTGGCGGCCCTGAACAGCCGGGAATTCCGGGTCCGGGAGGCGGACTTCGGGCGGATGTCCCCCGGTGTGGTCTATGCCATCTCCGCCATGGACACCTGGCTCTACGGCGGCGACCCCATGGACAGCCTCTGCTTCGGGCCGGTCTACGCCGACCTCCGGCAGCGGATGGAGGAAGGGTATTTTGAGGACCTGCTCCGGAAGACCTTCCTGGAGAATACGCACCGCGCCCTGGTCTACTGCGCTCCCTCCCACACCGTGGGGGAGGAGACGCGGGCCCGGGAGGCGGAGCAGCTCGCCGCCCTCCTCGCCACCTGGGATCAGGAGAAGAAGGACCTGGTGGCTGCCCAGGCCAAGGCTCTGAAGGAGCATCAGCAGGCCCCGGATTCCCCGGAGGCCCTGGCCACCCTGCCCCAGCTCAAGCTGGCGGACGTGGCGAAGAAGCCGGAGCCCATCCCCCTGGAGACCGGGGCGGCGGGGCAGACGCCGGTGCTCTACGTCCCCGTGAACACCAGCGGCATCGTCTATGCTGACTTCTACTTCACCGCCAGGGACCTGACCCTGGAGGAGCTGCCCCTGGCGGAGCTGCTCACCGGGCTGCTGGGCCAGGCGGCCACGGAGAAGCGGGACAGCCTGTCCCTGCTCAACGCCATCAAGACCCATTTGGGCGCCTTTGACGCCAGCCTGGAGCTCCACAGCCCCAAGAGCGATCCTCTGTCCTGCGCGCCCTGCCTGCTGGTGTCGGCCAGTATGTTGAAAACCAGCCTGGACCAGGCCATCCCCCTGATCGGGGAGGTGCTGACCAGCTCCATTCTCCGGGACCGGCCCCTGGTGGGCAAGTACCTCCGGCAGAAAAAGCTGGACACCCGGCAGTACATCATTATGGGCGGCAACCAGTTCGCCGCACGGCGGGCCGCCGCCGGTTTCTCCGCCTCGGGCATGGCGGCGGAGGCCATGGCGGGTCTGGAAAATTACCGCTGGCTGTGCAAAACCGAGGCCGCCTTCTCCCAGGGGGACGACGCCCTGCTGGATCAGTTGGAGGCTCTGGCCAAGCGCCTGCTGTGCCGCGCCCGGCTGACGCTCTGCCTCACCGGCGAGAAGGACGAGGCGCTGGCAGACCGGCTGGCCGGCTGCGTGCCCATGGGCGAGAAGGCGGGCCCCGCTGCGGAGTACCCCGCCTGGGGACCCAGACGGGAGGGCTTTGCCATTCCGGCGGAGGTGTCCTTCGCCGCAAAGGGCGGCAACCAGCTCCTCCTGGGCGGCGCGTACCGGGGCGCCCAGCGGGTGGCGGCCAGCGCTCTGTCCCTGGATTACCTGTGGAACACCATCCGGGTCCAGGGCGGCGCCTATGGCTGCGGTATTCTGGTCAGCGCTTCGGGGCAGGTGGTCTTCCACACCTACCGGGATCCCAACGCCGCCGGTTCCCTGGCCGCCTTTGACCGGGCGGGGGACTTCCTCCGTGCCCAGACCTACGGCGAGGAGGAGATCGAGGGCCTGATCCTGGGCACCGTCTCCGACGCGGACCCCATGCTCACGCCCCGGCTCAAGGGCCGCACGGCGGCGGCGCTGTACCTCTCCGGCCGCACCCAGGCGGACCAGGACGCCCTCTATGAGCAGATCCTGGCGGCGAAAAAGGCCGATGTGGACGCTTTCGCGGACCTGCTGGACAAGATCTGCGCCCAAGGCGGCGTCTGTGTCATTGGCGGCCGGGCGCTTCTGGACGTCTGCGGCGACGGGCTGGACACCATCGAAGACCTCGGCTAATACCAATTTTCCCCTCCCGCAAGGGAGGGGAAACTCCCAAATGGGACCCGCTTCGCTGGGCTCCCATTTGGAGGGAATCACAGGCCGACCCGCGCACTCGCCGGTCTTTCGCCCGGCTCGCACTATTGCCGCCTGGAAGGTATTCTTTGCCAGGTACACGCCCTGGTAAAAAAGGGTCGAAATGGATTTGCCGTCTGCGGACGGCAAACTCGGAATGGCTATTTGACAGGCAGAGCCTTTCCCCTCCCGCAGGGGAGGGGAAAGCTTTTCATCCAGCGTGCAAAATAAGCACACTTTTTCCCCTCCCCTCTGGGAGGGAAAAAGCCCATTAATCCAGTGGGCTAAATACGAATTTCTGCGTCATCCCGTCGCAGGCGGCGTAGATGGTCATTCCGCCTCCGTCGTGGAGGTCCATGGTCATCTCCACAGCCTTGCCGGGGAGAAGACTGCGGACATATTCCTGGGGGTCGTCGGTCTCCACCTCGTCGAAGAACACATCCCGCATCTGATTGTTCCGGCAGAGGTTTTGGATCTCCCGCACCATTTCATAAGCAGCCAATGAAACCGCCTCCTTTGAAAAGAGTATAGCATAGTTTTCCCCGTTCCGCAAGAAATTTGCGCCGCCGCCGACAAAAAAGGGCTTGCATTTCCCCGCCGCATCTGCTATAATACAGAAGCGATGCGGGTATAGTTCATCGGTAGAATGCGACCTTCCCAAGGTTGATAGGTGGGTTCGACTCCCATTACCCGCTCCATCTAGAGACAATAAAAAAGATATTGTCCCCGAAAAGCCTTGCGCCGCAAGGCTTTTCGGCGTTCTAAGGGGCAAAATTTCGGCATTCAAAACCGTAGATATAAAATGCGGTTTTTCCGCTTTTTGTGGACTTGAACCCTCGTGGAAGCCGAATATCGCAAAAATTAAGATCAGCAGGCAGGAAAAATCCCGCCTGCTTTTCGTTTTTTCAGAGCCAATCGTTTGATTCAAACGGTCGGCTCTTTTTTTATTTTCTAGGAAAGGAAGTAGCACTTATGGAGTACCGAAACGAAAAGCACCACGTCGTATTTTCCGAGGCGATC
>CANQQO010000066.1 GCA_947625965.1 uncultured Oscillospiraceae bacterium | reverse complement strand
CCCTGGTGCAGCGTCTACCGTGGCTCTGCAAATCCTTCGGTGCAGCGTTCCAATCGGTGCGTTGCGCTGATTGAGAGTGCTGTGCTAACGGGCGGTTCTAAATCGGTGCGGGGGAGGATTAGCGGGTTTGTACAGCTATTGCGGTGCAACCCCCCGTCCGGGTCTGGTGGACCAAGGGACGGAACACTGTCCGGGGCCCCTTTCGGGGCCCCGGAGACGTTTTTTGTGGTCGCATACCCTGGCGGACCCATCCGGGCACGCTTGGGAGCGGTTAGAGGGTGCAAAGTTCTTTCGCAGGCCCTCTATTCAAAATGGCTTGCCCACTTTTCCGCAAGAACGATACCGAGCGAGCCCAGGAGATGTAACGATTCCCACCAGGCCGGCGCACGCCCTGACTGCGGCGGCACGCCGCCTGGTGGCAAAGGGTAACGACACCCACCAGCTATCGCGCCCGCAGTAACGATACCGGGCAAAAGGAATCGGGTAACGACCCCAGAGGGCCTCGTGCGCTTTGTCTGCGGCCACTGGCCGCCGATACCGAGCGAGCCCGGGAGGTGTAACGAATACCACCAGGCTAGCGCACGCTCTGGCTGCGGGCCCTGCCCGCCAGTGTTTGGTAGGTCAGACTGGATAAATAGACCCGGTCCATCCCAAATTCTTGGGTGATGAGAAAGGTCTTCGGCAGCTCGTCGCAGGGAACCACCTGCCCTTCCCGCTCTGCTTTCGCTAAAAATTCCCGGGTCCGCTTGGAGGTGCTGGCATTGTCCAAATCGAAAATCGCCACCAACGTGGAGGACCGGACCGCCATGTCGCCGCCAATGGGGTAAAACATACTTACTCCTCCCTTAACCGCTTCCACTCCGCCACCGCCATGGCGTCGCAGCGGTTATTCTTGGGATTGTCCGCGTGGCCCTTGACCCAGTGGCAGTTCAGGTCGTGGGTCTGCGCCAGGTCCAGAAGACGCTGCCAGAGGTCCGGGTTCAGGGCCGGCTTCTTGTCGGACTTGATCCAGCCACGCCTCTGCCAGGAGAGAGCCCAGCCCTTTTCCAGGGCGTCGATCACATATTTGCTGTCCGAGTACAGCTCCACCCGGCAGGGCTCTTTGAGGCGTTCCAGACCCCGGATCACCGCCGTCAGCTCCATTCGGTTGTTGGTGGTCTGAGCCTCGCCGCCGGAGAGCTCCACGCTGTGGGGGCCGTATTCCAGGATCGCGCCCCAGCCGCCGGGGCCCGGGTTTCCCGAACAGGCCCCGTCGGTGTAGAGGGTCACGGTCTTCATTCCGCCGGCTCCTCCTGAGCTACCCGTTCGATGGCTACCAGCTTGCCTTCTTCCTCGATCCGCATGACGATGACGCCCTGGACGTCCCGCTTGTAGACGTTGATGTCCCTGGCCGGGATGCGGATAATGACGCCGCCGGACTCGATGAGCATCACATCGTCCGTATCCTCCACCACGCGGCAGCCGGCCACCAGGCCGGTCTTGGCGGTGAGATTGTAGTTTTTCAGACCCTTGCCGCCCCGACCCTGGGGGATCCGCTCCCCATTCGGGCCCAGGCGGAGATATTCGGTCAGCTCGGTGCGCTTGCCGTAGCCCTTTTCCGTGACGGTGAGGAGCGTCCGGCCTGGGACCGCCTTTTCGGCGCCCACCACATAGTCCCCCGGCGCCAGGGCGATACCCTTCACGCCGCCGGCGTCCCGGCCCATGGGCCGCACGTCAGTCTCGCTGAAGCAGATAGCCATGCCCTGGGCCGTGGCCAGGAGGATATTGTCCTCCCCGCCGGTGCGGAGGACGTTGATCAGATGGTCCCCCTCCTCCAGCGTGATGGCCCGGATGCCCGTCTTCCGATTGGTGGACAGGGCGATGAAGGGGATCCGCTTCACCGTGCCGTTCCGGGTTGCCATGATGAGATATTCGTCTTCATGGAACTCCCGGGTAATGACCATGGCCGTCACCGTCTCCCCCGGTTCCAGGGGCAGGATATTGACCATGGCGGTGCCCCTGGCCGTGCGGCCCGCCTCGGGGATCTGGTAGCCTTTCCGATGATGGACCCGGCCCCGATCCGTGAAGAAGAGCATATGGTCATGGGTGGAGGCCACGGTGAGGGTCTTTACGTAGTCCTCCTCCTTGAGGTTCTGACCGGCGACGCCACGGCCGCCACGGCCCTGGGTCCGGTAGACGCTGACCGGCATCCGCTTGACGTAGCCCTGATGGGAGATGGTGAAGACGCAGCTCTCCTCCTGGATCAGGTCCTCCACGTCCAGCTCGCCCTCCACGTCCTGGATCTCCGTCAGGCGGCCGTCGCCGTACTTGTCCCGCAGGGCGGTGAGCTCGTCCCGGAGGATCCCCTTCACCAGCTCCGGGTCCTGGAGGACCCGCTGATAGTAGGCGATTTTTTCCTCGATCTCCTTGTACTCGGCCTCCAGCTTCTCCCGGTCCAGACCCTGGAGACGCTTGAGCTGCATATCCAGAATGGCCTGGGCCTGGACCTCGGACAGGCCGAAGCGGGCCATCAGATTTTCCCGGGCGTTGTCATAGCTTGCCCGGATGATGCGAATGACCTCCTCGATGTTGTCCTGAGCGATGAGGAGCCCCTCCAGCAAATGGGCCCGCTCCTGGGCCTTTTTCAGGTCGTATTTCGTCCGGCGGACGATCACGTCCTCCTGAAAGAGCAGGTACTCGTCCAGCATCTCCCGGAGGGTGAGGATCTTGGGCTGGGTCTGGTTTTTCACCAGGGCCAGCATATTGATGGCGAAGGTGGTCTGAAGCTGGGTCTGGGCAAAGAGGCGGTTCAATACCACCTGGGGATTGGCCTCCCGCTTCAGCTCGATGACCACCCGCATCCCGGTCCGGTCGGACTCGTCCCGGATGTCGGAAATGCCATCCAGGCGCTTGTCGTTGACCTGGTCGGCCATGTTTTTGATCATCATCCGCTTGTTGACCTGATAGGGGATCTCCGTGACGATGATCCTTGTCCGGTTCTGGCCGAATTCTTCAAAATGGGTCCGGGCCCGGAGAGTCAGGCGCCCCTTGCCGGTGGCGTAGGCCGCCCGGATGCCGGCCCGGCCCAGAATGATGCCCTTGGTGGGGAAGTCCGGGCCGGTGATGTCCTCCATCAGATCCGCCAGAGTGGCCTCCGGGTCCCGGAGGATGTGGAGGCAGGCGTTGATGACCTCCGTCAGGTTGTGGGGCGGGATGTTGGTAGCCATGCCCACGGCGATGCCCGAGGAGCCGTTGACCAGCAGATTGGGAAACCGGCTGGGCAGGACCTTGGGCTCTTTGCGCGTCTCATCGAAGTTGGGGTCCCAGTCCACGGTGTCCTTCTCGATGTCCCGGAGCATCTCGTTGGCGATCTTGGACATCCGGGCCTCGGTGTACCGGTAGGCCGCCGGGGGGTCGCCGTCCACGGAGCCGAAGTTGCCGTGGCCATCCACCAGCATATAGCGCATGGAGAAGTCCTGGGCCAGGCGGACCAGGGCATCATAGACCGAAGCGTCCCCGTGGGGATGGTACCGGCCCAGCACGTCGCCCACACAGGTGGCGGACTTTCGGAAGGGTTTGTCCGAGGTCAGATTGTCCTCGTACATGGCGTACAGAATTCGCCGGTGGACCGGCTTCAATCCGTCCCGCACGTCGGGCAGAGCCCGGCCCACAATGACGGACATGGCGTATTCCAGGTAGCTTTTTTCCATTTCATGGACCAGCTCGGAGGTGACGATCTCCTGATTGGGATACAGAATATCCTCCGGGCGGTAGTCCTTTTTATGCTGTGCCAATGGAAAACCTCCTTAATAGTCCAGATTTTGGACTTTTCTGGCGTTGACCTCGATATATTCCCGCCGGGGCTCCACCTTCTCCCCCATAAGGAGGGTGAAGATCTCGTCGGCTCGGCTGGCGTCGTCCAGGGTGATCCGCTTCAAGGTCCGCTTTTCCGGGTCCATGGTGGTCTCCCACAGCTCGTGGGGGTCCATTTCGCCCAGGCCCTTGTTCCGGCTGATGTCCACCTTGGCGTTGGGGTTGTCCCCCCGGAGCTCGGCGGAAATCTTGTCCCGCTCCGGCTCGGAGAAGGCATACCGCGTGGTCTTTCCCCGGACCAGCTTAAACAGGGGCGGCATGGCGGCGTAGACATAGCCGTTTTCGATGAGGGGCCGCATGAAGCGGAAGAAGAAGGTCAAAAGCAGGGTCCGAATGTGGCTCCCGTCCACATCGGCGTCGGCCATGATGACCACCTTGTGATAGCGGAGCCTGTTGATGTCGAAGTCCTCCCCGATCCCCGCCCCCAGGGCGGTGATGACGGGTTGGAGCTTGTCGTTTCCAATGACCTTATCCTCCCGGGCCTTCTCCACGTTGAGCATTTTGCCCCACAGCGGCAGAATGGCCTGGAACCGGGAGTCCCGCCCCTGGGTGGCGGAGCCGCCGGCGGAGTCGCCCTCGACGATATAGATCTCTGTCAGGGCGGGGTCGGACTCGTTGCAGTCCCGGAGCTTGTCGGGCATGGCCGCGCCCCCCAGGGCCGTCTTTCGGCGGATGGAGTCCCGGGCCTTCCGGGCGGCCTCCCGGGCCCGGTTGGCGGTCAGGGCCTTGTCCAAAATGACCTTGGCGGTCTGAGGATGCTCCTCCAGGTAGGTGGAGAGCTGGTCGTTGACGACGGAATCCACCAGGGTCCGAATATAGGCGTTGCCCAGCTTGGCCTTGGTCTGGCCCTCGAACTGCGCGTCGGTGAGTTTGACGGAGATGATGGCCGTGATGCCCTCCCGGCAGTCCTCGCCGGAGACCCGCTCCTCCCCCTTGAGAATTCCGGTCTTCAGACCGTAGGCGTTGAGGACTCGGGTCAAGGCCGCTTTGAAGCCCGTCTCGTGCATCCCGCCCTCGGGGGTGTGAACGTCGTTGGCAAAGCTCTGCAATAGCTCCGTATAGCCGTCGTTGTACTGGATGGCGATCTCGGCGGAGGCGTCGTCCTTGCTTCCGCTCATGTAGATCACGTCGTCATGGAGGGGGGTCTTATTCCGGTTCCACCAGGCGGCAAACTCCCGGATGCCGCCCTCGTAGCACAGCGTCTCGGACTTCGGCTCCTCCTCCCGGGCGTCGGTGATGGTGATGGTGAGGCCGGCGTTCAGAAACGCCTCCTCCCGCATCCGGGTCCGAAGGATCTCATAGTCGTATTCCAGGGTGTCGAACATCTCCGGGTCCGGCTGGAAGGTGACCTCGGTGCCGGTGCGGTCGGTTTTGCCCACCACGGTCATTTCCTGGGTGATGTCCCCCCGGGCGAAGCGCATCTGGTAGATCTGCCCATTCTTATGGACCCGGACCTGGAGCCATTCGGACAGAGCGTTGACCACCGACGCGCCCACGCCGTGGAGGCCGCCGGAGACCTTATACCCTCCGCCGCCAAATTTGCCGCCGGCGTGGAGGACGGTGTAGACCACCTCCAGCGCGGGCCGCCCGGTCTGGGGCTGGATGTCCACGGGGATGCCCCGGCCGTCGTCGGTGACGGTGATGGAGTTGCCCGGGTTGATGGTCACGGTGATGTGCCCGCAGAAGCCCGCCAGGGCCTCGTCGATGGCGTTGTCCACGATCTCGTAGACCAGATGGTGCAGTCCCGAGGAGGAGGTGGAGCCGATATACATCCCGGGGCGCTTCCGCACCGCCTCCAGCCCCTCCAAAACCTGGATCTGAGAACCGTCATAGGTTTCCAGACCGTTTTTTTCCTGGTCAGACATGAAATTCCTCCTTGCAAAGCTGTCCGGCCTCCGGGCCCTCCCAGGCCCGGCCGCCTTTGACAAACACGGTTTTGCCCAATTTGGAAAACCGTCCCGGCTCGCAGCAGGTGATGAACACCTGTCCGCCGGAGATCTGATTGAGCACAAAATCCTGCCGTCCGGGGTCCAGCTCGGACAGCACGTCGTCTAACAATAATACCGGGGTCTCCCCGGACTCCCGTCCCATCAGCTCCCGCTGGGCCAGCTTCAGACTGATGGCGGCGGTCCTGATCTGCCCCTGGGACCCGAACTGCTTCAGACTCAATCCCGAGAGGGTCACCTCGAAGTCATCCCGATGGGGCCCGGTGAGGCACTGGGCCGATTCCAGCTCCGCCCGCCGGTGGCTCTCCAGGTGGGCATGGAGCCGCTCCGTCAGCTCCCCCACAGGCGCGAAGGGGTCCGTGACGGTGGAGACGGTCTTATATTCCAGCCGGAATTCCTCCCCGCCCCCGGAGAAATGGCTGTGGTAGCCTCCGGCGGCCTTTCCCAGGGAATCGTAGAACCGGGCCCGGTAGGAGATCAGCAGCGCCCCCACCTGGCACAGCCGATCGTTGTACTCCGGCAGCAGGTCCAGCAGCGCGGGCATCTCAAACCGGTCCTTGAGAATTCGGCTCTTCCGCTCCAAAATCCGCCCGTACTCGGCCAGGGCGGCCTCGTAATTGGGCCGGAGCTGGCACAGCGCCCCGTCGCCCAGCCTCCGCCTGGCGGCGGCCCCGGCCTTTAAGACCATCAGGTCCTCCGGGCAGAACAGGACCGTCCGCAGAGCCCCGGAGAGCTCCGAGACGGTCTTTTTTTTCACCCCGTTGCGAAATACCTGCCTCGGCCGGCTCCCGGGAAACAGGAGCCAGCGGAGGCTCTGCTCCCGGTCTTGGGAGGTGAGCTGTCCCTCCAGCTCCCCAAACTCCGCTCCGAAGCGGATCAGCTCCGCGCCCTTCTGAGTCCGGAAGCTCTTTCCCGACCCCAGAAAGGCGATGGCCTCCAGGAGGTTGGTCTTTCCCTGGGCGTTGTCCCCCAGCAGCAGATTCACCCCCGGGTCGAAGGTCAGCTCCGTGTCCGCATAGTTCCGGAAGTCCCGGAGCCGGAGCCTATTGAGCCGCATCCCGGCAGATACGGTAGCGCTGATCCAGAAACACCAGGCTGTCCCCGGGGTAGAGCTTCTTGCCCCGCATGGTGCAGACCATGTCGTTGACCAGCACTCCGCCCTCCTGGATCTCATATTTGGCCGCGCCGCCGGTGGGCGCCGCGCCGCAGAGCTTCAGGGCGGCTTCCAGCTTGATATATTCGGTAGTGATGGGAATTTCGATCTCCCCGGCGGGCCGTTTTTTCTTGACGATGACCTTCATGGGCCGTCCTCCTTTGCTTTAGGCGTTCCGCAGACGCACGGGCAGGATCATATAGGAATAGTCGTACTTGTCCTTCTCCACGGGGGACAAGACCATGGGGCTGATGCCGTTAGACAGCTCCAGCGTCACTTCCTCCCCGGGAGTCGCCCGGAGGGCGTCGGTCAGGTAGCTGCCATTGAAGCCGATCTCCAGCTCCTTCCCGTCCCCGGCGATGGCGCACTTATCCTCGGCGGCGCCGATGGCGGTGTTGGCCTTGAACCGGACCTCCTGATCGGTGAACAGGCACCGGACGGGGCTCTTATATTTCTCCGACACGATCAGTCCCACCCGCTCAATGGAGGCGGTCAGGTCCGCGATATTGGCGGTGAGCCGAATGGGGCTGCCCACGGGCACCACCTTCCTCCAGTCCAGGAACTCGCCCTCCAGCAGCCGGCAAACCAGGGTGGCCCCGCCGATCTCGAAGAGGATGTGCTTCTGTCCCGGGAGGAAGCTCATCTCCTCCTCGGAGTCCTGCAAAATTTTCTCCACCTCCCGGAGCCCCTGGGCGGGGACCACGAAGGAGGTCTTCCGGTCCAGGCCGTTCTTCACAGAATACCGCCGCCGGGCCAGCCGGAACCCGTCCACGGCGATGGCGGAGACGGAATCCGGCTCCACCTCGAATTTGACGCCGGTGTGGACCGGCCGGCTCTGGTTGTCGGACACGGCGAAGATGGTCCCGGAGATCAGCTCCTTCAGCGCGTTCTGAGGCAGCCGGATGCCCCGGCCCTCTCCCACGTCGGGCAGCTCCGGGTAATCCTCGGCGCTCTCGGCGGAAATCTGAAAAGCGGCGTATCCGGCCCGGATGGAGACTTTATAGTTATCGTCCACGACCACGGTGACGGGACCCTCCGGCAGTCTGCGGACGATGTCGGAAAACAGCCGGGCGGGGAGGATGCAGGACCCGTCCTCCACGTTTTCGGCCTCCACGGTATAGGTGATGGCAGTCTCCATATTGAAGCCGGTGAACCGCAGGGCGCCCATTTCGGCCCTGCACAGGATGCCCTCCAGCGCGGTCAATGCGCTCTTCTGCGCCACTGTACGGCTGGCCACGTTCAGTCCCAGGGACAGGTTACTTTTTTCACAGGTAAATTGCATGGTCGGAGCCCTCTTTCTTTAAGATAAAATAGAGATATAGATCTATCATAAGTTTAGGAAGTATTAGGGGTAATAGGGGAAATTTATGTGGAAAAGTGGAAAAACTCTTTGCGGCGCCTGCATTTTTTCTCCACAGGGAAAAAGTGGAAAACCCATCCTTCTCCACAGGGGGTTGCGGAAAGATTTTTGGGAAGCGTTTTCCACAAGTTCTCTTTTCCACATCAGAAAAAGCTGTGGAGCGGGCGGCCAGTGGCCGCTGACAAAGCGTGCGCCAGCCTAGTGGAGATCGTTACACCTCCTGGGCCCGCTCGGTATCGGCGGCGTGCCGCCGCGGTCAATGCGCACGGGGCTGGCGGAAATCGTTACCGACCCCCCTGTGCCCGGTATCGGTACTGCGGGCGCGATAGCTGGTGGGGATCGTTACCCTTGCCACCAGCCTGGTTTCGTTCTTGCGGAGGAGTTGGCGACCCTTTTTGAGTAGAGGGCCTGGAAAGAACCTGGCACCCATTATCCGCTCCCAAGCGTGCCCGGATGGGTCCGCCAGGGTATGCGACACCAGAGGAACCACGCCGTGGCCACGGAGTGGGCCACGGCGGTGGCTGCCCCTCGGTCCACCAGACCCGGACGGGGGTTGCACCGCAATAGCTGTACAAACCCGCTAATTCTCCCCCGCACCGATTTAGAACCGCCCATTAGCGACCGCTCTCAATCAGCGCAACGCACCGATTGGAACGCTGCACCGAAGGTTTTGCAGAGCCACGTTAGACGCTGCACCAGGG
>CANQQO010000065.1 GCA_947625965.1 uncultured Oscillospiraceae bacterium | reverse complement strand
ATCATGTTTCTGCCCGTTTGTCAAGCCCAAATTTTCCCTCATACCCGGTGGCCCGGTGGAAAAAAGCGCTTGACAAATTAAAGGGGGCCCGGTATAATAAAAATGTGGAGACCCAAAGACGGTGCCACATTCAAACTATACTCACAGAGATGAAGCGGACCGTTAATCCGGCTTCATCACGTGAGCCGTCTGGTGTGTGCAGACGGCTCACTTTTCTGTGTCGCGGTCCTTGAACCGGCGGATCAAAGAAGTGATAAACTCAATGATCGTACACAGGTTCGCGAGCACGCTCAGCAGATCCATGTTGCACATACCTCCTTTCGTTCAAGAGTAAACTCTCCCCGGAAAAGAGTATGTATCACCTCCCCCTATTCGGGACAGGCACCGTCTTTTGCCGCCACCGCTTTTGTAAAACAGAAGCGTGGTCTCCACGGTACGCATTATATTATTTTTGTCGTTTCTTGTCAAGTATGATTTTAGCCGCCGGAAAACCGGCGGCTGTTTTATGACAATTCCTGATAGAGGCCGACCGCCATGGTCACGCCCAGGCGCTCCGACTGATCCAGGAGGTTTTGCAAGTCCGCCTCCGTGCGCCAGAGGTGAAACACGGCGCTGTCCCGATCCAGCGCGATCCTATAATGACAGCACAGGCCACGGTCCTCCCACCCTGTGGGCGACGGGGCCCCAGGAGGGGCGGGGCGTGGGCCGTCCTTGGTGAGCAGCAGCGTCTGATCCGTCAGGGCCGCCTCCAGCCAGATCTCCCTCCCCTGCCAGGGGGCAAGATACTGCCGCAGCGGGATCGCCGGGGAAGGAGGCGGGAGGAAAACAGCGCGGCGGCCGGTATCATAGCGGTCGGAGACGCCCACGGGACATTCGAGGGCCTCCACGGCTTGGACGATCCTCCTGGCCTGGGGCGTGGGGGAGCGCTGAAGGTCCAGGAGGACCCCCGCGCAGGAAAAGCGGCGGACCAGGGTATCCAGGGTCTGGGCCACTGTCTCCGGGTCGTGGCCATGGACGGGGGTGCGGTCGTTGAGGATCAGAAGAGAACCTGGCGGAAGCGTCTGAGGAAGATTGGAAAGACCCGTTCCGTAGGGGGAAAAGTGGCAGGCCATCCAGGCCAGGTGGTCCGGAAGGGGCTCCGCGCCTGAAAATTCCGCCGCCGTCATGGCAAGATATACCGGCAAAGGCATGGACAAACGCCTCCTGACGTGATATAATGCGTAAAGAATCTATGCCAGGCGGGAGGAAAATATGCCATTTCTGCCCAGTTTGATCGCTGAAAAAGTGACGGACCTGACCCCGGAGCTGCTGCGGGGGCTGGATATCCGGCTGCTGATGCTGGATTTCGACAATACGCTGGTCCCCTACACCACCGACGTGCCCACGGAGGCGGTGGTCAATTGGCTCGCCGAAGCGCGGCAGGCCGGGATCGGGCTGTGGGTGGTGTCCAACAGCCGGAAGGAACGGGTGAAGGGATTCTGCAAGCAGTACGGCCTCCCCTGCGTCACCGGGGCCTTAAAGCCGCTGCCGGCGGGGATCCGGAAATGTCTGGATCAGTGCGGCGTACCGGCGAAAAACTGCGCCCTGGTGGGAGATCAGATCTATACGGACACCCTGGGGGCCAATCTGGCGGGGGTAAGGCCGATTTTGGTAAAATCCATCAATAATCATAATTTTTGGCTGAAGCTGCGGCACGCGGCGGAAATGCCATTTATTATCGCAGCCGGAAAAAGGAGGATAAAAACATGAAAAACTTGGAAAAATATCTGGCGCTGCTGAAAAAGGACGGGGAGGGCCTGCTGCTGACCAGCCGGTACAGCCGCTTCTACGGGGCGGAATTCGACATTGCCGAGGGCGTCGCCGTCGTCAGCAGGGCCGGGTGCCGCTACTTTACGGACAGCCGGTACATCGAGTCCGCCGAGAACAATATTAAGGGCTTTGAGGTGCTGGTGGTGGACCGGGAGCACAGCTACTCCCAGCGGATCAACAACGCGCTGGCGGACTTCGGCGTGACGGAGCTGGGTTACGAGGAAAACTACATGACCATGGCCGAGTACCTGGACTACGAGAGGAAGCTCCACGCCTCCCTCACCCCCCGGAACCAGGATATCAGCAGCCTGCGGGCCGTGAAGGAGCCCTGGGAGCTGGACCGGCTCCGCAAGGCCCAGGAGATCACTGACCGGGCCTTTACCGAGGTGCTGACCAAGATCCACACGGGCATGACGGAGAAGGAGCTCTGCGCCGAACTGATCTACTGCCTGCTGAAAAACGGCGGGGAGGGACTGTCCTTCGACCCCATCGTGGTCTCCGGGCCCAACACCAGCCTGCCCCACGGGGTCCCCGGGGAGCGGAAGCTCCAGGAGGGGGACTTCGTCACCATGGACTTCGGCGTCCTGTATCAGGGCTACTGCTCCGACATGACCCGGACCGTTGCCCTGGGCTATGCTACCGAGGAAATGCGGAAGGTCTATGACATCGTCGCCCAGGCCCAGGCCGCCGGCATCGCCGCCACCCGCCCCGGCGTCAAGGGCAAGGAGGTGGACGCCGCCGCCCGGAAGGTCATCGCCGACGCGGGCTACGGCCCCTATTTCGGCCACGGCTACGGCCACGGCGTGGGCCTGGAAATTCACGAGAACCCGGGCTGCAACGCCGGCGGCGAGGTCACCATGCAGGCGGGGATGGTCTGCTCCGCCGAGCCGGGCATCTATCTGCCGGGGAAATTCGGCGTGCGGATCGAGGATGTGGTCATTTTCACCCCCGATGGGTGCGAGGATATCACCCACAGCCCGAAGGAGCTCATCATTTTGTAAAAAAAGTCCATTTTCCCCTTGCAAATAGGGGCGGATTCGGTTAGAATATATCCGTATAAAGAAGACAAATTCCCTGCGGGGAGATTCTAGGAGGATTTAACATATGATTTCTGTCAGCGATTTTCGCAACGGCGTTACCTTCGACATGGACGGGAAGGTCATGCAGATCATCGAGTTTCAGCACGTCAAGCCCGGAAAAGGCGCCGCCTTCGTCCGCGTGAAGATGAAGAACGTCATCACCGGCGCCGTGACCGAGACCACCTTCAACCCCAACGACAAGTACCCCACCGCATATATCGAGCGCAAGAAGATGGAGTACTCCTACAACGACGGCGACCTGTACTACTTCATGGACCCGGAGACCTATGAGCTGGAGCCCCTGGAGAAGTCCGTGCTGGACGAGGGCTTCCGCTTCGTCAAGGAGAACGACGTCTGCACCGTCATGAGCTACAAGGGCAATGTCTTCGGCCTGGAGTCTCCCCGGTTCGTGGACCTGACCGTCACCCATACCGAGCCCGGCTTCGCCGGCAACACCGCCACCAACGTCACCAAGCCCGCCACCGTGGAGACCGGCGCCGAGATCAAGGTGCCCCTGTTCATCAACGAGGGCGACCGCATCAGCATCGACACCAGCACCGGCGAATATCTGGGCCGTGCCAAGTCTTAAGGAGGAACTATGACCATTCTGGAAAAATCCGCCTATCTCAAGGGCCTGATGGAGGGCATGAACCTGGACACCTCCGCCGGGGAGGGGAAAATGATCTCCTCCATCGTGGAGCTGCTGGGGGACATGGCCAAGACCCTGTCCGACGTGGAGGAGACCACCATCGCCATCTCCGACGAGCTGGATGAGATCGAGGACGACCTGGACGCCATCGAGGATTATATCATGGATGACGAAGAGGACGACGAGGACGATTACGAAGACGACGACGACTACGAGGACGACGATTACGAGGACGAGGAGGACGATGAAGACTCCGAGGAACCCGAGGACGACGAGACCATCTACGAAGTCCGGTGCCCCTGCGGCAACGTCATCGACTTCGATGAGAAGGCCCTGAGCAAGGGCTCCATCACCTGCCCCGCCTGCGGCGAGACCCTGGAATTCGCCTCTGAGGACGAGGACGATCAGGAGTAAATCAATCTGATATAGAATTGGGCCCCGGCATCGCCGGGACCCTTCAGCTTGTCAAATTGCCTTTCCGAGTTTGCCGTCCGCAGACGGCAAACCCATTTCAATCATTTTTTGCCAGGGCGTGTACCTGGCAAAAAATACCTTACAGGCTGAGAGTGTGCGAGCCGGGGGCCTTGCCCCCGGCGAGTGCGCGGGTCAGCCTGCAATCCCCTCCAAATGGGACCCGGCAATGCCGGGGCCCTTTTCTTTACTATTTATTCGCAGGCGGGCCAGGCGGAGGCGTCCCAGGTGCGGCCGTCCAGGGAGGCAAGGCGTTCCTCGTCGGTCATCAGGCGGGTCCAGCCGTGGGAGTCGCCGGGCGTAGCGTCCAGGTGGCGCCAATAGCCGCCCATGTCCACGATCACCCAGTAGTGGCTTTTGTCCGTCGTCCAGATGAGCTGGACATCATAGCCCTTGTACTCCAGCACCTCCTGGAGCACCCGGGCGTGGACATAGCAGTTGCCGATGCCGTGGTTGATGCCGTACCACACCGGGTCCCCCGCGCCATAGTTGGAGCTGTAGTTGATATGCTCCTGGATGTAGAGCTTGATGGACACCGGGTCGTCTTCGCACTCCCCCGCCAGCCAGGCCACCACGCTTTCGGTCTCCGCCATGGTGTGGTTTACGTCCACCTGCCGCCGGGCGGTAACGGTATTTCCGGCGGCGTCCCGGGCGGTGTAGGTCACATAGTAAGTACCCTGGGTGGAAAGGTCCACCCCGCTGTCGTCATAGGTAAAGGTCATGGCGTTCCCCTGCGCGTCCAGGGCCTGGACGCCCTGGGTGTAGTCCGGCGGGGTGTCCACCGCCGCCTCCAGATCGTTGAGGCCGGAAAAATGGGGCTCCTGCGCCGTTTCCCCGGAGATCTGGGCCGCCGGGTCCTTCTCCGCATTGACATGGAGCCATGGCAGCAGCTCCCTGCCATGGATGAGAAGCAGCGCCGCCGCAGCCAGCGCCGCGCCCCACAATATTGCCCGCTTCATTCTTCCTCACTCCCTTCTCTCCCGTCTCCCACTCGGGGAAGGCATCTCCCCGCCGGGGAAGCCCGGCGCGCATTGAAATTCGGCCCGCTCCGCCGGGACGGCCCGGTTTCCAGCCAGCGCCCGCCGGCTCCCCCGGTCTTGATACCGCCGGTGTGGCCGGGCCGGGCCCAGAACAGCAGCCAGAACACCCCGCACAGGCCGAACAGCGCCGCCGCCAGGCAGGCATACAGCAGGATCCCGGTCTGGTACAGGTTCAGCTTGACCCCGAAGAAGCTCCAGAGGAACAAACTCCCGCACAGATTCATCGAATTGGTCAGCCGCTCGGGTATTAGCTGCGCCCAACTGCTGTCGGGCCCGACAAGCACCGGAAGGAACATCACCGCCGTCGTGGTGGCCAGGGCCGCCACACCGCTGCCGGTCAGGGCGGAGATCGCCGCCGCCAGCAGCCCGGTGAGCAGGGCATAGACCGTGACGATCAGCATTTCGATCCCCACCAACTGGCCCATGGTGAGGGCCAGGCTGCTGGTCCAAGAGCCCAGACTCAGTTGGATCGCCCCGGTCCAGCCCCCGGTCCCATAGAGGGCCAGCTCTTCCGCCGTCAGCGCTCCGAGGATCAGCAGCACCCCGCCAGCCGCCGTTGCCATTCCGGCCAGGGCCTTGGCCCAGAACAATAGCCCCTTTCCCCGTTTCGTACTGAACAGCAGCGCCTCCATACGGTTCCGCCGCTCCTGGGCAAAGAGGTCGCACAGCGCCGCCCCGCCCAGAACGGGAACGTAATTTCCCAGCGACTCCACCTCGAATTCCAGCGCATCCACGCCGGTGATGGGCTGATAGACGAAGGGCTTTTCCACCTCCGCCTCCCGTTCCTCCCAGTAGGCCCGGGAATCCTTGTCCAGGCCGCTGAGCATACTCTGGACCTGATCGCTACGTATTTGATAGAATTCCGCCGCCGTGTTATTCTTCAGATACGTCCGGAATTCCTCATAAAACGCATAGTAGCTGGCGTCGTTCTCCAAAAAATACCGGTCAATATAGTAAGGCTCCTTGTCCATGGGGATGGTCTCCTGGGCCCGGCGGAAGAAGGCGTCGTCGATCTTCGTCCCGGCCAGGGCCCGGCCTCCCTCCATTTGCCGCCGGTCTCTCCCGCTGGTATCCAGCTCCACCTTCTTCTCCTGACCGTTTTCGTCCACAATGACATAGCCGTTCGTCCCCGTGTAGCCTACATAGTTCCTGTATATGCCCCGGAGATGCAAAAACAGCAGGCTCCCCAGCACCACCCACAGCAGCGGCCGCATCCAGAGCTTCTTCAGTTCATAGGAAAACAGCGAACCAAATCCCTTCATTCCTCCATCCCTCCGAATTCCTCCAAAAACAGGTGCTCCAGATCCGTCCGGGTCTTGTCCCAGGGCTCGTCCATGATGAACCGGCCGTCAGACATCATCAGCATCCGGTCCGCGATGTGCTCCACGTCGGAGACGATGTGGGTGGAGAGCAGCACGATGGTGTCCTGCCCCAACTGGGCCAGGAGCTTGCGGAACCGGACCCGCTCCTTGGGGTCCAGGCCCGCCGTGGGCTCGTCCACGATCAGCAGCCTCGGATCGTTCAGCAGAGCCTGGGCGATGCCCAGCCGCTGCTTCATGCCGCCGGAGTAAGTCTTGATCCGCTTTTTGGCCATATTCGCCAGGCCCACCATTTCCAGCAGCTCCTCCGCCCGCCGCTTGGCGTGGCTCTTGGACAGGCCCTTCAGCGAGGCCAGGTACAGCAGAAAGTCCATCCCGGTGAATTCCGGGTAGTACCCAAAATTCTGGGGCAGATATCCCAACGCCGCCCGGTAGTCCTCGCTGGACACGTCCACCCCGTCCAGGCTGATGGAGCCGGCGGTGGGCCTCAAAACCCCGCAGAGCATCTGCATCAAGGTGGTCTTCCCCGCCCCGTTGGCCCCCAGCAGGCCGTTGATCCCGGGATAGAGCCGAAAGGACAGATTCTTCACCGCCATATGTTCCCGGAAACGCTTGGAAAGGCCCCGCACGATCAACTCCATTGCAATACCTCCGTTCTTTTTACCGTTTTGAAGGTCTCCAAGACCGACGCCGCCAGGGTAAGGACCAGCACTCCCCACCAGAGGGGCAGGGCCTCCGCCCGGTACGCGCCCGCCCAGCCGCTTTGTGACAACATTCCCAGGGCGTACACCGCGCCCGTGGCCGCGGCGCAGTACACGAGGCTCACGCTGCCCCGAAACCGCCGGCACAGCTCCATGTCCAGGGCGGCGGTGAGCAGGTAGGGGGTCAAAAGATAGACCCCCGCCTCCAGGGTCCTTCGCCCGGCCCAGTTCCCCAGAATGGGGGCCGCCACCCCGAGCAGGGCCAGGTCGAACAGTCCCAGAGCCGTCATCCGGGCCAGGATCGCCGCCCCCACAGGCATCCGGCAGGCCAGCTCCAGCTCGTCCATGCCGTGCCGCCGGGCACGGCTCCCCTCCGACACCGCCAGCAGGGCCAAAAAAGGCGTCAGGCTGGCCGCCGTCCAGACCTCCTCCGATCTCTGGCCCGCCGCCAGGCACAGGATCAACGCGAAGATCCCCAAAGAGCCCATCCAGATATACCACCGAATGTAGCCAACCTGGGTCAGGAGCCACTCCACGGTCCCCAGCTCCCGGCGGCGGTGGGCCCGGAGAAAGGCGTCCTTCCCCTTCGGAGGCGGGGCCGCAAAGGCGGCGGATAGGGCGTTTTTCAACTTTTTGTCCACGTTTTATCCCTCCAATCTCTGTCGCAATCGTTTCAAAAGGTCCTGCAGTCTTCGATACAGGGCGAACCGGCTCACCCCATATAGTTTACATAAAACATTCATCGGCACCTCGTTGACGTACCGCAGCAGCACCAGCTCCCGGTCCTCGGGGCTGAGCCTGTTCAGCTCGCTTCGCAGTGCCGCCGCGTCCAGGGGATCCCCCTCCTCCGACGGCAGGTCCTCCGGCAGGGGCTGGGTGAGGGGCCGCCGGCGCTCGTCGATGCACAGATTCCGGGCGATGGTGTAGAGATATTGGAGCGTCCGCCCGGTGTCCTGGTAGGTATCGCTGGCAAAATACCGCAGGAATGTCTCCTGGGTCACGTCCTCCGCTTCCTCCCGGCTGCGAAGGCGATAGTAGCAGTAGCGATAGATCCGGTCATACTCCCTGTCTATATCTAAGGTCAACGCCCTCACCTCCTATCATGATTAACGGAATATTGGGCAGAATGTGCGGCAAAAAATAAAAAAATTTCCCCGCAATAAGCGGGGAAATTTTAATTCGCGGGAACGGGGAAGGATCAATAGAACCGTCTCTTGTTCTTGCGGGCAGCCTCGGACTTCTGCTTGCGCTTCAGACTGGGGCTGACGTAATGTTCGCGCTTCTTGTACTCGGCGATGACGCCCTCCTTGGCGCAGCTCCGCTTAAAGCGGCGCAGAGCGCTTTCCAGAGATTCGTTTTCCTTGACGCGAATTTCAGACATTGTTCTCCCTCCCTCCGGTGCATCCGGCTGCTTCCAGGATGCTTTCAGGACCATATCGGCTTTTCCATTATAAGCTACGAAACGCGAAATGTCAAGCGGGATTTCCGGATTTTGACGCATTTCTATCAAATCAGGTCCTCATTTTACGATCAGGTTCACCAGTTTATTCCTGACCACGATGCTTTTGCGAAGGGTCCCCCCCTGCTTCGACAGGAAACGGGCCACTTTTTCGTCGGCCAGGGCGGCGGCCACCGCCTCCTCGTCAGCGCAGTCCGCCGCCGCCTGGATCGTGCCCCGGAGCTTGCCGTTGACCTGGACCGCCAGGGTGACGGTCTGGTCCCGGCACTTGTCCTCGCTGTACTTCGGCCACTGGGAGATCGAGCAGACGCCCTCAAATCCCTTCCGCTCCCACAGCTCGTCGCAGATGTGGGGGGCGAAGGGACTGAGGAGCTGTAGGAAGGTCTTCAGCTCCGCCCGGTTGCAGTTGTCCCCGATCTCATTGAGGAGGGTCATCAGGGCGGCGATGGCGGTGTTGGGCTTCAGCGCGTCGATGTCCTCGGTGACCTTTTTCACGGTCTTGTGCATCCGGCTCATGTTGGCGTCGCTGTACTCCGCCGCGTCGTCGGTCACGGATTCCGCCATGGCCCAGACCCGGTCCAGGAACCGCTTGCAGCCCTTCACCGCGTTGGGGGACCAGGTGGCCGCCTTCTCAAAGTCGCCGATGAACATGACGTACAGCCGCATGGTGTCCGCGCCGTACTCCCGGATCACGTCGTCGGGGTTGACCACGTTGCCAAGGCTCTTGGACATCTTTACAGCGGGCCGGAGGGCGTCGGAGCCGTACTTGCGGAGCATCTCGTCCTTCTCCTCCTGGGTGTCGAAATTGCCCACGTAGTGGGGATTGGCGCCCAGGATCATGCCGTGGCTGGTCCGCTTGGCGTAGGGCTCCGGGGTGGGGACCACGCCAATGTCATAGAGGAATTTGTGCCAGAACCGGGAGTAGAGCAGGTGGAGCGTGGTGTGCTCCATCCCTCCATTATACCAGTCCACCGGGCTCCAATATTCCAGCGCTTCTTTCGACGCCAGGGCCTCGTCGTTGTGGGGGTCCATGTAGCGCAAATAGTACCAGGAGGAACCGGCCCACTGGGGCATGGTGTCCGTCTCCCGCTTGGCCGGGCCGCCGCATTTGGGGCAGGTGGTGTTGACCCAGTCGGTGATGGCGGACAGGGG
>CANQQO010000064.1 GCA_947625965.1 uncultured Oscillospiraceae bacterium | reverse complement strand
TCCATCACCTGGACCGGGTTCTTGAATACATAGGTATTCACATTCTGGACCAGGAAGGATTTTTTCTTCCCGTCGGGAATATGGAATTTGACCTCGTAGGTCTTGTTGACATTGCCCATTTGGATGGCGTGATAGCCCAGATATTCCCCCTCGATCCGAAACAGACGGCAAATTTCCTGTAGCTTCTCGTTTAAGTCCATTGTCAAAAACCTCGATCCGTGTGATCCGGCGGGGACCGCCCCGACGGGGATGAAAGAAGATCTGAAGGGTCGCCAACGGCTGCGGGCGGATTCAGAGCTTTTTTAAGTTTAAGTTAAGAAAGCCCGTTTGTCAAGGAAATTTGTAAAATCTCTGTTGTTTTATGTAAAAAGTTCAGAATTCGGTGTAAATTCTATTGCCTTTTCGGAGAAAATGTGATATACTACATTTGTATATCCGGGAACGGAAATCAAATATTGATAAGGAGGAGGAATCGCTATGAAACTGGAGGGAAAAGTCGCAGTGATCACCGGTGGGAGCCGGGGCATTGGCTATGCCGTCGCGGAGGCGTTTCTGCGGGAGGGCGCGGATGTAGTGATCTGTGCCAGCCGCCAGGAGACGGCCCAGCGAGCGGTGGAAAAATTACGCGCCGCCTGTCCGGAGGCGGCAGTAGAGGGCATCTGGCCGGATCTGAGCGATCTGGAGTCGGTGCGGAGGGACTTTCAGGCGGTGGTGGAACGGTTTGGAAAAATCGACATTCTGGTGAACAACGCCGGCACTGCGGAAAGCACACCCTTCGGCAAGTACACGGACGCCCTTTTCGACAAGGTCATGGATCTGAATGTAAAGGCCATGTTCCACTGCTGTCTTGTGGCGGCTGGGCAGATGGAGCGCCAAGGCGGCGGTGTGATTTTGAACACCTCCTCCATGGTCAGTCTCCAGGGCCAGCCCAGCGGTCTGGCCTATCCCACCAGTAAATTTGCCGTCAACGGGCTGACGCTTTCCCTGGCGCGGGAACTGGGACCCAAGGGCATCCGGGTCTGCGCGGTGGCGCCGGGGATCATCGAGACGGACATGATGCACGCCGTGCCGGAGAGCGTCATTGCCCCGCTGGTCGCGCGGATCCCCCTGGGCCGCCTGGGACAGCCGGAGGACATCGCCAAGGCGTTTGTGTTTCTGGCCTCGGAGGACGCCTCCTACATCACCGGGGTGGTGCTTCCGGTGGACGGCCTGGCCAGGAATTAAAAAGCGCCTGTTGCAAAATACGGATTTCCCAAAAACGCGCTTAAAGGCGACGGCCGCGAATGGTGCGGTGCTGCCATAAATAAATCCGGCTGGAAAGCGGGAGATACGCCCACTTTCCAGCCGGTATTGCTTTGGCCTTTTTCTGAAAAGGTACGCGCGTTCCGCGCATCCAAAAAGCCCCCGGCGGAAGTGCGGCCGGGGGCGGCTTTGGTCATGTCAGGATGGTCCTGGCGTTCGGATCGAACATGGTGTCACTTGGCAGGATCAGCGCGGCACGGAGGCCCCGGCGCTGGGCGATGGTGTCCACGGAGACCGGCGCGCCGGCACTGTCGATATACCAGGCGTTGTAGTAGTTGGAATTGTCGCTGGAGCGGAGCCACCAGGCGTCCTTGGCCCCCTGATAGAGGGCCTGCCGCCTTTCCTGGGCTGCCAAACTGTTTCCCGCCAGGAAGTAGTCCAGCTTGGCCCCGTCCGCCGGGAAATTGGGATCTACGCTGGCGCTGAGCCCCACCTCCTGGCCGGAGAGCAGAAAGCACTGTGCGTCCAGACCGGCGCTGCCGGAGGCCACCTCGTAGCCGCCGGGACCCCAGACGCAGGGGATCTTCACCGCTTTGAGGATCTGACGCACCGGGGCCTCGATCAGGTCCAGGAATCCGCTGTTGAGATAGGAGTGGATCATGGATTGCAGGTAGATGTTGTCGCCCTGCTGCCAATAGTTGAGGCTATAGAGGTCCTTCATCAGGAGCCAGGTGCCGCTGCAGCTCCCGTCGTAGAGGGAGGAGGGCAGCCCCTGGTGGACGATGAGAAATTCCCAGGGCGTTCCGTCCAGGCGAATGAACAGGGACTCGCCCACCGCCCATTTGCCGATGGGCTGATTCTGCTTTCGGAATTCCGGCCGGTTATAGACCATATCTGCCCTCCTTTTACAGCGGGATGATGACCACGTACACCGTCAGGGCCGCCGTAGGGACCGTCTCGGCGGTGAAGGTCAGGCTGTTGGCCGCCTGAGCGGTGACCCGGATGCCCGCGTCCATATAGGCCGACTGACTGGCCAGGGCTGGGGTTGGAACGATGAGCTGGGCGGTCTCCGTGGCGGAGACACCGCTGACCGTCACCTTTTGGGTCTTCGCGGTGGCGCTCCACCCAGCCACGGTCAGGCTGATCGACCGGTAGAAAATGTCCGCCTGCTTGGCGTTGAGCTGAGTCTGGACGTTGGAGGTCACGCCGTCCAGGTATCCCAATTCGGTGGAGGTCACCGCCGACACCGTGACCTTGCCGTTGGCGTCGGACACCAGAACCCGGGAGGCGGTCAGGTTGGCCGTGGCGATGGTGCTGGCGCCGCCGGTGATGTTGGCGTTGGACCCGGCGGGGCCTTGGGGGCCCTGGGGCCCCCGGAGGTTCACAGGCGTCGGATTGGTCAGGCCCCCATTATTGGTCCAGGAAAGGACCCCGTCCCCGGAGACGCTGGGGGTGTACTGGACGGCGGCGGCCCCGGCGGGCCCAGCCGCTCCCTGGGGCCCCGCCGCGCCGGTGTTCCCCTTGGGCCCCTGGGGACCGGTGGCCCCTGTTTCGCCCTTGGCGCCCTGGGCCCCGGTCGCGCCCTTTATGCTCCCAACATAAGCCCATTTGGCGACGGTCGCCGCCCCAGCAACCGTGCAGCGGTAGACATAGCCGGTGGAGGTGTTCAAATAGTAGTCCCCCACCAGAGCGGAGGACACGCCGGAGCCGGAGAACACCGTCGCCGTGGTATTGGTCCCAGTGACGCCTGTGCCGGAAAACCATTGACTGCCCCGGACGCCAGTCGCACCCTGTGGGCCGGTGGCTCCCTGGGGGCCGGTAGCGCCGGTCTTACCTTGGGCGCCTGTGTCGCCCTTTGCTCCCTGGGGTCCCTTAATGTTGACCGAGGTGGGATTGGACAGCCCCTTGTCATTGGTCCAGGACAGCGTTCCGTCTGAGGACACCGCCGGGGTAAAGGTAGCGCCATTGGCCCCCGCCGCGCCGGCCGCCCCGGCTGCACCCTTGGGGCCGGTAGGTCCTGCCGGACCTTGTGCGCCGGTCGCGCCCTTGATGCTGCCCTCATAAACCCACTTGGCTACGCTGGCCGCTCCGGCAACCGTACAGCGGTAGACGCCCCAGGTGCCGGTGTTGATATATTGGTCGTCTACCAGGGCGGATGCCACGCCGGAGTTGGCGAAGATGGTTGCGGTGGTGCTGGTACCCGTGATGCCGGTGCCGGAATACCACTTACTGCCCCGAGTACCGGTCGCACCAATCGGGCCGGTATTGCCTTGCGGCCCGGTGGGTCCCTGCGGACCGGTAGCCCCCGCCGCGCCAGTGTCACCTTTTGGCCCCTGGGGACCGACGGACCCTGTTTCACCCTTGGCGCCCTGGGCCCCTGTCGCACCTTTGATACTCCCGGCATAAACCCATTTGGCCACAGTCGCCGCTCCGGCGGCGGCACAGCGGTAGACATAGCCGGTGGAAGTGTTCAGATAGTAATCTCCCACCAGGGCGGAGGACACGCCGGAGCCTGTGAACACCGCTCCAGTCGCGTCGGTCCCGGTGACCCCTGTGCCGGAAAACCACTGACTGCCCCGGACGCCTGCCGCACCCTGTGGGCCGGTGGCTCCCTGGGAACCAGTCGCACCGGTATCTCCCTTGGGCCCTTGTGCACCAGTATCGCCTTTGGGTCCTTGGGGACCGGTTTCACCAGTCGCGCCGGTGTCGCCTTTGGGCCCCTGGGGACCGGCGGCCCCTGTTTCGCCCTTGGCACCTTGGGCTCCGGTCGCACCTTTAATGCTTCCGGCATAAGCCCATTTGGCTACAGTCGCCGCCCCGGCAACCGTGCAGCGGTAGACATAGCCGGTGGAGGTGTTCAAATAGTAGTCCCCCACCAGGGCGGAGGAAACCCCTGAGCCGGAGAACACCGCCCCGGTTGCGTCGGTCCCAGTGACCCCTGTGCCGGAAAACCATTGACTGCCCCGGACACCTGCCGCACCCTGTGGCCCGGCCGCTCCCTGGGAACCAGTCGCACCGGTATCTCCCTTGGGACCTTGTGCACCGGTGTCCCCTTTGGGTCCTTGGGGACCGGTAGCACCCGCCGCGCCGGTGTCGCCTTTGGGCCCCTGGGGACCGGCGGCCCCCGTTTCGCCCTTGGCGCCCTGAGCCCCGGTCGCGCCCTTGATGCTCCCAGCATAAGCCCACTTGGCCACAGCCGCCGCCCCGGCGGTGGCACAGCGGTAGACATAGCCAGTGGAGGTGTTCAAATAGTAATCTCCCACCAGAGCGGAGGACACGCCGGAGCCTGTGAACACCGCCCCGGTCGCGTCGGCCCCAGTGACCCCTGTACCTGTAAACCACTGACTGCCCCGCTGGCCGGTAGCCCCGGCGGGCCCGGTGGCTCCCTGGGAACCCGCCGCACCCGTGTCGCCCCTTGCTCCCTGGGGGCCCTGGGGCCCTCGGAGATTCACAGGCGTCGGATTGACCAGGCCCCCGTTATTGGTCCAGGAAAGGACCCCGTCCGCGGTGACGCTGGGGGTGTACTGGACGGCGGCCGCCCCGGCGGGCCCAGCCGCTCCCTGGGGACCCGCCGCGCCGGTATCGCCTTTCGGCCCTTGGGGACCGGTTTCCCCTGTCGCGCCGGTTTCCCCCTTGTCCCCCTTGGGCCCCTGAATGCTGACGGGGGCGGGATTTTCCAGACCCTTGTCATTGGTCCAGGAGATCACTCCCGCCGAAGAAACCGAGGGGGTGAAGGTGGCTCCCGCCGCGCCGGCGGAGCCGGAAGCGCCGGGATCTCCCTTTTCGCCCTTCAGATTTTGAAAGGCGAAGTGGAAGACCTTTTCCGTGTCCTCCCCGGTGGCGGTGACGGTCACAGCCGGAGTGCCCACGCCGGAATCCACTGTGGCGGTGGGAGTGCCGAAGCCTGCCGGGTCTCCCCGGGGACCTCTGGGACCCTCCACGCCTTGAGGACCCCGGATGTTTACGGGAGTGGGATTGGGCAGGCCCTGGTCGTTCTGCCAGAAGATGACCCCGTCCCCGGTGACGGTGGGCGTGAAAGTGGCTCCGTCAAAGGCGCCTCCGGTATGGGCCTGGGCAAGGGCGTCCTCAATGGCCTTTTCCAGGGCGTCGGCGTCCAGTTTTTTGTTCAGCCGGTCGTCAAAGTCCTTCAACCAGTTTACATAATCTTCCGAGATGGCCCCGCCCGCGCTGGGATCCTCCTCTACCCGGAGCAGGAAGGAGAAGGTGCTCAGGACCTCCGCCGCCGTCATCAGGGCCACATTGGCCACTACTTCCCCCGCCACCGTGAGCATCTGCGGAGCCAGCAGGATCGTCAAATGGTTGCCCTCCGCCTGCCAGGAGGGGCTGTTGTCCGGCATCCGGTCGTAGATGCCCTGGGTGCCGTCGGGCTTACGGTAGCGGGTCACCGCCCGGACGTCCTGGGGCACGGGCCAGGGCCGTCCCCGTTCCAGCAGGGCGATCTCCACCGCCCGGGTGTTGCAGTCGCCTTGGACTGCGGTGAGCTGGGGCATTCCGCCCCGGTCTGCAAGGTCGATCACGATTTTATGGGTAATTCGCATAAGATTCCCCCCTTCATCCTTGGCCCAAAAAGGACGGGAAAGTTGCCCCGGAGGATGCAACTGGCTGTGTCAAATTATGGGAAATTTCATAGAATACTTCGGACACCTCCAAAAGGTGTCTGAAGGGGGATAAGTTATGGAAAATCGTGAATCCAGCGGTTACCGCTATGCCAGCGGCGATCACTGCAAGATCCACCGTCCGGAGCCGGAGCGGGAATGCTGCTGCTGCGGCGGTGGTCAGGGCCAGCCCGGTCCCCAGGGCCCCATGGGTCCTCAGGGTCCTGCGGGTCCCCAAGGTCCCACGGGCGCCCAGGGCCCCATCGGCGACACCGGTCCCGCCGGCCCTCAGGGTCCCACTGGCCCCGCCGGGGCGGTCGGCCCCCGAGGCCCGATCGGTCCCCAGGGTCCCGTAGGCCCCGTAGGTCTCCAAGGCGCGACGGGTGAGATTGGTCCTGCTGGCCCGCAAGGTCCCGTAGGCCCCGCCGGCCCGCAAGGCGCGACGGGCGAAACTGGCCCCGCCGGTCCTCAGGGCCCCGTAGGCCCTGTAGGTCCCCAGGGCGCGACGGGCGAGATTGGTCCTGCTGGCCCGCAAGGTCCCGTAGGCCCTGCTGGCCCGCAAGGCGCGACAGGCGATACCGGTCCCGCCGGTCCTCAGGGCCCCGTAGGCCCTGTAGGTCCCCAGGGTGCGACCGGTGAGACTGGCCCTGCTGGCCCGCAAGGTCCCGTAGGCCCTGCTGGCCCGCAAGGCGCGACAGGCGATACCGGTCCCGCCGGTCCTCAGGGCCCCGTAGGCCCTGTAGGTCCCCAGGGTGCGACCGGTGAGACTGGCCCTGCTGGCCCGCAAGGTCCCGTAGGCCCCGCCGGACCCCAAGGTGAAACCGGCGACACCGGCCCTGCCGGTCCCCAAGGTCCCGTAGGCCCCGCTGGTCCTCAAGGCGCGACTGGCGAAACGGGTCCCGCTGGCCCGCAAGGACCCGCCGGCGACGTCGGTCCCACGGGTCCTCAGGGTCCCGCCGGTCCTGCCGGCGCGCAGGGTCCTGCTGGTCCCGCTGGCCCGCAAGGCCCTGCCGGTGATATCGGTCCCACGGGTCCCCAGGGCCCCGCCGGTCCTGCCGGCGCACAGGGTCCTGCCGGCCCTGCCGGACCCCAAGGCCCTGCTGGTGATACCGGCCCTGCTGGTCCTCAGGGTCCCGCCGGTCCTGCCGGCGCTCAGGGTCCTGCCGGTCCCGCCGGTCCCCAAGGCCCTGCTGGTGATACCGGCCCTGCTGGTCCTCAGGGTCCCGCCGGTCCTGCCGGCGCTCAGGGTCCTGCCGGTCCCGCCGGTCCCCAGGGAGAACCGGGGGCGGTTCTGGGCTATGCGGATTTCTATGCTCTGATGCCCGGGGACAACGCCACCCCCGTGGCTCCCGGAGCCGCTGTCAGCTTCCCGTCCACGGCGGCGGCCACCGCTGGGATCGACCGGCAGAGCGAAACCGCCTTTACGTTGACGGAGGCCGGGACTTATCTGGTGCTGTTCCAGGTCAGCGTCACCGAGGCGGGGCAGCTTCAGCTTGCGCTGAACGACGTGGCCCAGCCTCAGACCGTGGTGGGGCGGTCTACCAGGACTTCCCAGATCGTTGGGATGTCCATCATCACCGCTCCCGCCGGCGGGGTCCTGACGGTGATCAACCCTGCGGGGAGCACCGAGGACCTCACGATCACGCCTACCGCCGGGGGCACGGAGAGCGTCTCTGCCCATCTGGTGATCCTGCGTCTGGCATAACTAAGGAAAAGGGACCGGCGAAAAGCCGGTCCCAAATTTATAGGGGAGAATGTTTGATCTTCGCGTATTGCCGAGGGTATTTTCCGGGCGTAGGGGCGATTTTTCGCAGGACCAGGATGTAGTGCGTGGCGTCCGCGATGGGGAAGGGGAGGACCTTTTCCAGGGCCAGGCCCAGCCGGGGGATAGCGTTTTTGGCCTCCGCCAGTTCTTCCTCCGCCGCCGCGCCCTTCATGGCCAGCACCGCGCCGCCCACCCGGACGAAGGGGGCGGTGAGCTCCAGCAGGATGTTCAGCCTGGCTACCGCCCGGCTGACGGCGTAGTCATACCGTTCCCGGCGTCCGACCGTCGCTTCCTCGGCCCGGGCGGTGACACATTCGGCGTCCACTCCCAGGCTGGGCAGGAAGCTCTTCAGCCAGTCCATCCGCTTGCCCAGGGAGTCCAGGAGGGTCATCTCGGCCTCCGGGCAGGCGATTTTCAAGGGGACGCCGGGAAATCCCGCGCCGCAGCCCACGTCGATGACCTTTTTCCCCCGCAGGTCCGCCGCCAGGAGGACGGTGAGGCTGTCCGCCAGGTGCCGCTGGGCCACCTGGGCGGGGTCGGTGATAGCGGTCAGGTTCATGACTTGGTTTTTCTCCAGGACGCCGTAGCCGAACGCGCAGAGCTTGTCCCTGGTTTCCTCCGGCAGGTCCAGGCCCAGCCGGGACAGGCTTTCATTCAGGCTCTGTTTCATCATTGGCTTGGGCGTCCACGTGGGGCAGGCCGGACAGGTCCACCTGCGTCTCGTCCAGGGGATCGAAGGGGGATTCGGGATTTTCCAACTGCTGGGGCAGGGTGACGGTCTGGATGTGCCAGCACACCAGCAGGTCGCACACGTCGCCGTAGGAGGCGGTGCCACGGGAATCGCCGCTGACTTTGATATAGGTGTCGTTGGCCTTGTTGGCGAGCTGGGTAGCCTGTTTGTCCTGCTTGGTGGCGAAGAAAGCGCTGTACTCGTAAAGGTCCTGCTTCAAGTAGCGGCTTTCCCCGTCGGCGATCTCCTTGGCCGCGTCGCTTCCGGCGGCGCTGTACAGGGCGTTATAGCAGTAGCGGTAGGCCATGAAGTAGCCGGAATACTTGAATTCCGGGCTGGGATTGGCGCTGCAAGCCAGAAAGGCGGCAAAATTGGCGTCCCGTTCCACGGTGATGCTCATACGGTGGGCCATTTCGTGGCACATGGTAAAGGGAATGCTCATGGCGGGCACCATGGGATTGACGGCTGCCTCGCCGGTCAAATACATGGTGACGCCGGTGATGCCCATGGAGGTATACATATCGGCCCATCCCAATTTTTTCACGGGGGCGGTGGAGCCAGCGAAGACGGCGTAATAGTCGTCATAGGTGAGGACCTGGAAGCCGTCTCCGGCCTGGCTGGCCAGGGTCTCGAAGTCGGAGAAGACGGCGCTGTCCCCGTTGCGTTCCACCTGGGCGGCGTAGGTATTGGCCAGGTCCCGGTAATAGACGGTGGCGTCCTTCAGCTCCTGGAGGGTATATTCGGACACGGACAGGTGCAGATCGTCGGCCAAGGGGCCCGCGTAGGTATTGAGGCCGCCGATGCCCGTGTGGAGGAAAAAGAGCAGGCTGGCTACGGCCAAAATCCACCCGAACCACTGGACTGGGTTCCACCGGAGGATCAGCATCAGCACCACGCTTGCCAACGCGCCGGCGATGAGCAGCACGAGGATCAGTTGCCACAGCAGCACATCCACTTGTCCGCTCCAATCCGCCAGGGTACTCTGGACGGACCGGGTCAGGAAGGGGTAGACCAGATCCAGCACATCGGAATGGGCCTGCCCGAACTGCATCAGTCCCCAGGTAAAGAAGACCAGCACGCCTGCGACCAGGTATCCCCGCCAATATTTCAAAGGAATCGCCTCCTAAAACGCTATAAAAAGGGGCATAACCCCGCTATTTTTGTTCATGCCCATAGTATAGCACAAAATCCCCCGCTTGTCTCCCCTAAAATTCTTAATTTTTTATGACGGCGGGCGGGCGGCGTGCCGCCGCGGTCAATGCGTGCGCCAGCCTGGTGGAGATCGTTACACCTCCCGGGCTCGCTCGGTATCGGCGGCGTGCCGCCGCTGTCAATGCGCACGGGGATTGCGGAAATCGTTACCGCCCCCCTGTGCCCGGTATCGTTACTGCGGGCGCGATAGCGCTCTGGTGTCGTTACCCTTGCCACCAGCCTGGTATCGTTCTTGCGGAGGAATGGGCGACCCTTTTTCCAATGCGGTGGGCGGCGTGCCGCCGCAGTCAATGCGTGCGCCAGCCTGGCAGTATTCGTTACACCTCCTGGGCTCGCTCGGTATCGTTCTTGCGGAGGAA
>CANQQO010000063.1 GCA_947625965.1 uncultured Oscillospiraceae bacterium | reverse complement strand
CTTCCGGCGGGGATACCTAAGGGGCGGAGCCCCTTAGGCCGACTTCTTTGGGTACTTTCTTGCTCGGGGCAAGAAAGTACCTCCCCCGGAAGGGGTCGGGGGAGCACCCACAAAAACAATTGCACCAAAATAAGAAGGTACAGACTCCCAGAAATGCCGGCGGGCTACCCACAAAAACAACCGCACCGAAATAAAAAGGTACAGACCCCCGACAAACCCCTCAGAGCGCCCCCGACACCAGGCTGGCGGCAAGGGTGACGATACCCACCAGCTATCGCGCCCGCAGTACCGATACCGGGCAAAAGGAATCGGGTAACGATCCCAGAGGGCCCGGTGCGCTCTGACAGCGGCGGCACGCCGCCGCTTTGGCTGCGGGCCCTGCCCGCCAGCGGCCACTGGCCGCCGCCAATCGCATTCATTATAACATTTACCTTGTTTTTGTCAATGGATTTGCTTCCCCCCCTTGCCAATCGCGCCCCTCCCGCGTTATAATGATAAAAAAGGAGAGATCGCCCCATGGCTACGGAGAAATTGTACTACCGCGACCCCCACCAGAAAACCTTCTCCTCCCCCGTCCTGTCCTGCCTCCCCACCCCCGGCGGCTGGGAGGTGATCCTCGCCGCCACCTGCTTCTACCCCGAGGGCGGCGGCCAGGCGGCGGACCTGGGCACCCTAGGCCCCGCCCGGGTCCTGGACACCCGGGAACGGGGGGAGGACGTGATCCACCTCTGCGATTCCCCGCTGCCGGTAGGCGAGATCGTCGCCGGCACCATCGATTGGGAGCGGCGGTTCGACCTCATGCAGCAGCACTCCGGAGAGCATATCCTCTCCGGGCTCATCCATGAAAAATACGGCTGGTCCAACGTGGGCTTCCACATCGGCCGGGACGTCATGACCGTGGATTTCAGCGGCCCCATCCCGCCCGAGGACCTGGACGCCCTGGAGCTGGCCGCCAACCGGGCGGTCTGGGCGGATCTGGAGATCCGGGGGTATTTCCCACCTCCCGAGGCGCTGGAAGAGCTGCGCTATCGGTCCAAAAAGAAGCTAGATTGGCCCGTCCGCATCGTGGAGATCCCCGGCGTCGATCGATGCGCCTGCTGCGGGGTCCACGTGGGCAGGACCGGCGAGATCGGGAGCGTCAAGCTGTTGAGCATGGTCAAATTCCATCAGGGCGTCCGGCTGGAAATGGTCTGCGGCGGCCGGGCGTGGGACCATGCCCGCCGGATCTACGGACAGAACCGCCTGGTGTCCCAGGCCCTGTCCGCCAAGCCGCTGGAGACTGCCGCCGCCGTCCAGGGGACCCTGGAGCAGCTCGCCGCCGAGAAATTCCGGGCCGTGGGATTGGAGCGGCGGATCTTCCGGACCGTCGCCGAGAGAGCGGCGGGCCAGGAGCTGGCCGTGGTGCTGGAGCCGGACCTGTCCCCCAGCGGGGTAAGGAGCCTGGCCGAGGCCGTGGCCGCCAAATGTCCGGTCTGCGCCGCCCTTTCCCCGGCGGAGGGGGGCATCCGCTTCTGCCTGGCCGGGGAGCCGGACAAGGTCCGGGCGCTGGGGGAGGAGCTGAAGGCCCAGCTTTCCGCCCGGGGCGGGGGCAAGCCGGGATTCTTCCAGGGCAATGTGCCGAAAAACGAGGGGGAGGTGCGGGCCTTTTTCGAGAAAAGAGGCAAGATTTTTGAATAATTTCCATTTTTTCCAAGAGAATACTTTACAAGGGATTTTTCCTGGTGTATAATGTATCTTGAATCCGTGCGGAAATATCGATATGCCGGATCAAGCGTGTATCCCGCTGCCATGAGCAGTCACTTTTGAAATGGAGGAAAACTATCATGTCTGTAAAAGTTGCAATCAACGGTTTTGGCCGGATCGGCCGTCTGGCTTTCCGCCAGATGTTCGGCGCTGAGGGCTACGAGGTGGTCGCCATCAACGACCTGACCTCCGCCAAGATGCTGGCCCATCTGCTGAAGTATGACTCCACCCAGGGCAACTACGTCGCTCAGGGCCATACCGTTGACTATCATGAGGGCGAGGGCGAGGACAACTATATCGTCGTTGACGGCACCAAGATCGTCATCTACAAAATGCCCAACGCCGCCGAGCTGCCCTGGGGCAAGCTGGGTGTGGACGTGGTGCTGGAGTGCACCGGCTTCTACACCTCCAAGGCCAAGGCTCAGGCCCACATCGACGCCGGCGCCAAGAAGGTCGTCATCTCCGCTCCCGCCGGCAACGACCTGCCCACCATCGTCTACAACGTCAACCACACCAGCCTGAAGCCCGAGGACACCGTGATCTCCGCCGCTTCCTGCACCACCAACTGCCTGGCGCCCATGGCCAAGGCCCTGAACGATCTGGCCCCCATCCAGTCCGGCATTATGTGTACCATCCACGCCTACACCGGCGACCAGATGCCTCTGGACGGCCCCCAGCGCAAGGGCGACCTGCGCCGCAGCCGCGCCTGCGCCGTGAACATCGTGCCCAACTCCACCGGCGCCGCCAAGGCCATCGGCCTGGTGATCCCCGAGCTGAAGGGCAAGCTTATCGGCGCCGCCCAGCGGGTGCCCACCCCCACCGGCTCCACCACCATTCTGAACGCCGTTGTGGAAGGCACTGTCACCGCCGAGCAGATCAACGCTCAGATGAAGGCCGAGTCCAATGAGTCCTTCGGCTACAACACCGATGAGATCGTCTCCTCCGACGTGATCGGCATGCGGTACGGCTCCCTGTTCGACGCCACCCAGACCATGGTCATCAACCTGCCCAACGGCACCAGCCAGGTCCAGGTCGTGTCCTGGTACGACAACGAGAACTCCTACACCTCCCAGATGGTCCGCACCATCAAGTACTTCGCGGAGCTGGGCTGATCCCAAGACGCATACCCGCCCCCAGACGGTACAACGAAGGGATCGATGACCCCTAAAAAATCGGCATAGTCGTGAAATGCGGCTATGCCGTTTTTTATGATAAGAACCTCAAAAAAACCTTCCAGGCGGCAGGCGGCGAGTGGGCGGGTCAGCCTGCGATCCCCTCCAAATTGGAAGCCCTGCAAGGCGGGTCACATTGGGAGACTGTCCGGGCCCCCGGACAGGGTTTTTCTCGGTCCACCCGCACCAGCGGCGATTTCTGGGGCCGGGGGTAAAATTTTAACGGCCTGTTTAGAAATTTGTTAGAAATACACATTATAATATATTGGGAAGGAGGGCTTGCGCCATGGGGAAGACCATCTTGATCATCGACGACGAAAAGGACCTGGGGAGCCTGCTGCGGCGCTATTTTGAGCTGAACGGGTATGGGGTCATGCTGGCCGAGAACGGCGCTTCCGGCATCGAAAAGGCGGGGAAGCAGCCGGATCTGATCCTGCTGGACGTCAATATGCCCGATCTGGACGGCATCGAAGTCTGCCGCCGGATCCGGGAGTATGTGACCTGCCCCATTTTATTCCTGACCGCCCGGGTGGAGGCTCCGGACAAGCTGGCCGGCTTCGCCGCCGGCGGCGACGACTATATCGTCAAGCCCTTCTCCATCGACGAGCTGGGAGCCCGGGTGGAGGCCCATCTGCGGCGGGAGGAGCGGCGGACCGACGGGCCCCACCGGGTCTGGTTCGACGGGAGCTTCGCCATCGACTATACCGCCCGGGAGGTCCGCTTCCAGGGAAAGCCCATCCCGCTGAAGCCCAAGGAATTCGCCATCGTGGAGCTGCTGTCGGCCTACCCGGGGCAGCTCTTCAGCAAGGAGCGGATCTTCGAGCACATCTGGGACCTGGACAGCGACGCCGATGTGAAAGTCATCATGGAGCACGTCAGCCGCATCCGGGCCAAGCTGGCCCAGGCGGGGTGCAAGCCATATATTCAGACAGTCTGGGGGAGCGGATATAAATGGGTAAAATAAAAAAATGGTATCGCAGCATCCCCATCTGGCTGGCCTTTCTGCTCTTCGCGGCGGCGGGACTGCTGGGGGCGTCCTATTTAGCCAACCACGTGACCAGCTTTACCTACGGGGAGATGGCCCAGATCAAAATGGCGTATGCGGACGCCATGACCGCCACCATGGACGAGATGCTGGTGTCCTACGACGACGCCGACCAGGACCATTTTGTGGATGTGGTGATCTGGCAGAATTGGGAGGATCAGCCGGGCCTCTCCGTCGGGACCTACCGGCTCTACCGTTCCTGGTCGCTGCTGGCCCGGTTCGGGCCGGTCCTCATCTATTCCGTGGTGCTGCTGCTGGCGGCCATGATATTCTACCGGTCCAAGGTGAAAAAGCCCCTTGCCATGCTGGAAGCCGCCTCGGACAAGATCGCCAACAGTGAGCTGGACTTCTCCCTGGACTACGCCGGCCAGGACGAGATGGCTCACCTCTGCGCCGCCTTTGAGAAGATGCGCTCCGCCCTGGACGGGAACAACCAGAAGATGCTCCACCTCCTGGACGAGCGGAAGCAGCTCAACGACGCCTACACCCACGACCTCCGGACTCCCATCGCCGTGCTGAAGGGGTACACGGAGCTGCTGGAAAAATACCTGCCCGCCGGAAAGCTGTCGGACAAGGAGGTGCTGGAGACGATCCAGACCATGTCCGCCCAGGTGACCCGGCTGGAGCAGTTTGTGGGCACCATGAACACCGCCCAGCGGATCGCCGACGTGACCCTCCAGCGGGAGGCGGTGCCGGCGGAGGAGTTCGCCTGCGGCCTGCGGGAGACGGCGGCGATCCTGTGCCAGGGGAAGGCCCTGACCTTCCGGGGGGAGCCCGGCGGCAGCCTGCGGATCGACCCGGCGGCGGTGAGCCAGGTCTTTGAGAATCTGCTGGGCAACGCCCTTCGGTTCGCCAGGGAGGCCGTCGGCGTCCGCCTGGAAAGCGACGGGAAAACGCTGACCCTCCAAGTGACCGACGACGGCCCCGGCTTCACCGAGAAGGAGCTGCTCACCGCGGCCCAGCCCTACTACAGCGGCAAGCGGGAGCCCTCCCACTTTGGCCTGGGGCTCCACATCTGCCGGACCCTGTGCGAAAAGCACGGCGGGAGCCTGACCCTGGCCAACCGCCCCGACGGCGGCGCGGAGGTCACGGCGGTATTTTCTATGGAAGAAAATTGACGGAATGTTAGAAAAAATTGAGGAACCTGTTTTAGAATGATCGTGCTGGCGGGATCTCCGCCGCACGATCTTTTTTTTGGCGGCTCCGAATTCGCCGGGATCGCCCACATCCGCAACTGGAAAATGTAAGGAGGAAAATCACCATGAAAAAACTGCTTTCCGCGCTTCTCGCGGCCCTGCTCATTCTCTCCATGACCGCCTGCGACAGCGGCGCGGGCAACGCCGCCCAGACGGGCGGCGGGGACGAGTTCCAGAAAAATATGCACCAGGCCCAGGGCTTTGGCCTCTGGCTGACCACGTTCTGCGAGACGGAGGACGGCTTCTACTTTGAGTACGGCCCGCTGTACTATCTGGAAAAGGCCACCAAGACCGCCACCGTCGTCTGCGGCAAGCCCGACTGCAAGCACAACGACGCTACCTGCAACGCCGCCATCAACGCCGACGCCCTCTGGACCTCCGGCGGCAAGCTCTACTACACCACCAACGACTACGCCATCGTGAACGGCGTCCGGGAGGACTACGGCTACCGGCTCTTCTCCGTGGACAAGAACTGCACCAACCAGAAAAAGATCCAGGAGCTGGACTTTGAGGTGGGCGGCAACAATTCCGTGCACTCCACCCTGCCCATCTGCTACCGGGGCTCGGTGTACTTCGTGTACAGCGACATCCTCTACCGGGTGCCCCTGGGGGAGGACGTGAAGAAGGCGGAGGCCATCTGGGGCGAGGAGGCCAAGCCCCAGGAACCGCCGGAAGGGCTGGAAGGCTTCGGGGGCTACACGGGGCAGATCATCACCATGACCGGCAAGGAGCCCAGCTACACCCTCTGGGCCGACGGGGACTATGTGTACTTCATGGTCAACACCGAGCAGGACGACGGGGCCCAGCGGGACACCCTGTTTTCCTACGATGTGAACACCAAGGAGGTCAAGCAGGTCTGGGTCACCCCCACCGCCGATGTGGTCGGCCCCTGGGAATTCGCGAAGCAGCAGTCAAACGTCACCTCCTTCACCATGAGCTCTGCGGAAGATGTGGACCAGTGGTACGTCCTGGACGGGTACATCTACTTCTTCCTCTCCCAGAACGGGATGTGGCGGTGCAGCCTGACCACCGGGGAGTATGAAAAGCTGGCGGACACCACCGCCCAGGCCGAATACGGCACCGCCATCTTCTCCGACGACTATATGTGCCTGCTCAACGACGGCCCGGCCCTGGACTATTTTACCAAGGAGCTGGCGGTGGGCTCCCCCCAGCGGGCGGGCGGGGATACCATCTTCGTCTACGATCTGAGCGGAAAACTCCTGAAGACCCTGCCCCTGACCGGCCTTCTGGAGGACCGGGAGGCCCTGGGCTATTTCCTCCTGTTCCAGTCCGGGAGCCAGCTCTACTTCCTGGCCGACGCGGGGATCGTGACGGACAACGGCCCCACCACCCAGGGCAATTTCACCGTCAGCGGCGAGCAGAAGGAGGAGCACAACCTGCTGTGCTGCCTGGACCTGGAGACCGGCGAGATCACCCAGGTCATGGAATTTGACCACTGAGGCGGCCCCATGAAGCTGGAGTTGATCGGCCTGACCAAAAAATACGGCAGCTTCACCGCCCTGGACCGGGTGAACATCACCTTCACAGAGGGCATCTACGGGATCTTGGGCGCCAACGGCGCGGGCAAAAGCACCATGATGAACCTGCTCACCGACAACCTCTCCCGGACCCAGGGGCAGATCCTGTTCAACGGCACGGATATTTTGCAGTTGGGCCGAAATTTCCGGCGGGTCCTGGGCTATATGCCCCAGCAGCAGGGCTGCTATGACCACATGACCGCCCAGACCTTCCTGTCCTACATGGCCGACCTGAAGGGCGTCCCCAAGCGCCGGGCCCGGGCGGAGATCGACCGGCTGCTGGCCGTCACCAACCTCCGCTCCGCGCGCCACCGAAAGCTGGGCGGCTTCTCCGGCGGCATGAAGCAGCGGGTCCTGCTGGCCCAGGCCCTGCTGGGCAACCCCAAGGTGGTGATCCTGGACGAGCCCACCGCCGGTCTGGACCCCAAGGAGCGGATCCGGATCCGGAACTTCATCTCCTCCATGTCCCGGCGGCGGATCATTCTGCTGGCCACCCACATCGTCAGCGACATCGAGTCCATCGCCGATCAGATCCTCATGATGAAGCGGGGCCGGGTGGTGGGCCTGGCCACCCCCGCCCAGCTTGTGGAGAGTGTGGCCGACAAGGTCAAGGAGCTGCCCTGCGACCCCGAGGACCTGGAGTGGTTCCAGCGCCGCTACAAGGTGGGCAACGTCTTCCAGCGGGGCGGCCAGACCTGGGTGCGGGTGGTGGGGGACGACCTGCCCTGGGAGGGGAACTTTGTGCCGGACCACCTGTCGCTGGAGGATGTGTATCTGTACTATCTGGGAGGGTGAGGCGGCATGAAGGAACTGGGGCGGATCCTGTCGGGGCGGCTGGTCCTGGCTCTGACGGCGATCCTGCTGGTCAACGGCTTTCTGTTCGCCTGGGCCCAGGAGGACCGGGGCCTGGACCCCACGCTGCCCAGCCCGAGCGTCGTCTTTCTGGACGGCTCCGTCTCCATGACGGAGGAGCCGGTGGACCCCCAGGCGGCCTACCGGCGGTATGAAGCGTGGCTGGACCGGGTCCGGGACCTGCCCCTGGAGGGGGCCGCAGCCCTCCTTTCCGACGAGAGGGAGGCCCTGGCGGAGAAAATTCGCTCCGAGACCGCCGCCGGTGACGACCGCCTTGACTATGTGGCGGTGAACAACCTACTCTCCCGGGTCGACTACCTGTCCGGCTACGGCGGCTGGCTGGACAGCATCCAGGCGAACAAGGAAAATCTGCTGAACTTCTCCCTTTTCAACGACCCCAACAGCTTTTCCGGCCGCAACGTCCTGAAAACGGCGGCGGAGTTTGAAAAGCTGGCGGGCGTGACCCTGGCCCTGGGGGCGGACGGGGCCGTGGAGGCGCTGCTGAACTTTTCCCTGACGGATTATTTCCTGGTGCTTTTCCTGCTTCTGGTGTGCCTCGCCTTTTTGGAGGAGCGGAAGGCGGGCCTTTGGAGCGTGGTCCACGCCACGGCCCGGGGACGGCTGCCCCTGGCCATGCAGAGGACCCTGATCCTGCTTCTGTCGTCGGTCTGCGCTGTGGCCCTGCTCTACGGGACGGACCTGGGGATCGGCTTCTGGCTCTACGGCGGGCAGGGGGATCTGGGCCGGCCGGCCCAGTCGGTGGAGGCCCTGGGGAAGCTCCCCCTGCTCTGCTCGGTGGGGGGATTTCTGGTCCGGTATCTGCTCCTGCGGGCGGCTGCCGCGTTCTTCGTGGGGCTGCTGCTGTGGCTGATGCTGACGGCAGGGGGAAGCGGGAAATACGCCCTCGTAGCGGCGGCGGCTGTTCTGGCGGTGGAGTACGGATTTTACACCTTTTTGCCGGTCCAAAGCGCCTTTAATATCCTGAAATATTTCAATCTCTTCACCTACATCCGTCTGACCGACCTATATGTCAACTATCTCAACATCGACCTGTTCGGCTTTCCCCTGGGCATCCGGAGCATTTCCCAGGCGGCGCTGGTCCCCCTGTGCCTGCTGACGGCGTGGGCCTGCGTCGCCCTAAACTGCCGCAAGGAGCCCGCCGGAGGCCGGGACCTGCTGGGCTCTGTGGCCTACAGCCTGAACCAGATCACTGACCAAGTTCTGGGCCGGCTGGGGCTGCTGGGGATGGAGCTCCACAAGACGCTGTGGATTCAAAAGGGCGTGGGCATCGTCGCGCTGCTGGTCTATGTAGCGGTGGGGCTGTCCTTCACCGTTCCCGTCCCCGCCGCCTCCGCGGAGGAGCGGACGGCACGGGAATTCAGGAACCTGTTCATCGGGGAGATCACGGACGACACCTTTGCCCGCATGGATGCCATGGACGCGGAATATCAGCGGGCCATCTCCGCCTATGACCAGGCCCAGGAGGCATACCTTCGGGGCGAAATTGACTACGCCCAGCTCAACGCCTGCTCCCAGGACGCCGCCGCCGCCAAGTCCCAGAGCGAGGGCCTGGCTCTGGTCCGCGACCGGGCCGAGGAGCTGCGGGCCCTGGGGGCGGAGCGGCACTTCACCCCCTGGATCATCGACGACACGCCCTTTGAAAGCGTCTATGGCGCCCGGGCCCAGAACAACCAGCACCGGGCCGCCACCGTGGCGGTGCTGGCCCTGGCGCTGCTGCTGGCGGGGAGTCTGGCCTATGACCGTCGGTCCGGCATGACCGCCCTTCTGCGCGCCACCTATCGGGGCCGGGGGGCCCTCCTGATCCGAAAGGTGCTGCTGGCGGCGCTGATGACGGCGCTGGTCTGGGCGGTGGTCTATGGGATCGAGCTATACACCCTGCTGACCGCTTTTTCCGTCACGACCTGGGCGGCGCCGGTGCAGAATATGTCCATGCTGGCCGGCTTTCCCCTGCCCTGCTCCATCGCAGGGTGGCTGGTGTTCCTGTACGCCTGCCGGTGGGGGGCGCTGTTCTGCGGGGCCATGATCGTGCTGTTCCTTTCCAGCCGCCTCCGGCGGATGGAGGCCGCCTATTTGGCCACCAGCGCCGTCCTGCTGCTGCCGTCGCTGCTATATGCCTTTTTGGGCGTTAACGCCCTTGGGCCGGTTTCCTATATTGTGTGCGTCGAGGTCATGCCCCTGCTGCTCCAGGCGGACGGCGGGCTCCTCCCGCTGCTCCTGCGGGGCGGAGTGCTGGCGGGGATGGCGGGGGTGAGTGTGGCGGGGATAATGGGGAGAAGAGAAAAATGATCTGTTGTGTAATGTCCGCGCCGGGGGCATGATTCGGAAGACGGTGCCTTTTATTTCGGTGCGGTAATGTTCGTAGGCGTTTTCCAGAGCATTTCTGGAAGCCTGTACCTTTTTATTTCGGTGCAATTATAACTTGTAAGTGCTCCCCCGGCCCCTTCCGGGGGAGGTACTTTCTTGCCCCGAGCAAGAAAGTACCCAAAGAAGTCGGCC
>CANQQO010000062.1 GCA_947625965.1 uncultured Oscillospiraceae bacterium | reverse complement strand
CATAGATCCGCCGCCTCCTTACACAAAGCTGACGTCCGCCGTCTTCTTGGCGATCTGGTTGACGATGATCAGCAAAACGATGTTGATCACGGTGTTGAACAGGCCAATGGCGGTGGAATAGCTGTAGGCGTGGTCCAGAATGCCTTGCTCGTAGACGTACACCGCGATGACGTCGCTGGTGGCCTTGTTCAAGTCGGTTTGCAGCAGGAAGACCTTCTCGAAGCCCACGCTCATGATGCCGCTGGCGCTCATAATGAGCTGGAGGATGATCATGGGGGTCAACTCGGGGATGTCGATGTTCAAGATCCGCTGGAACATGGACGCCCCGTCGATCTTGGCCGCCTCGTAGAGGGCCGGGTCCACGGCGGACAGTGTCGCCAGGTAGATGATGGTGCCCCAGCCGGCGTCCTGCCAAATGCCGGAGGCAATGTAGATGGTGCGGAAGGCCTCGGGGACGGTCATGAAGTCGATCTGCTGGCCGATCAGCAGATTGATGAGGCCGCCGTAGGGGCTCAGGAAGATGCGGATCATACCGCAGACCACCATGATGGAGATGAAGTGGGGGGCGTAGAGGACGGTCTGGACCACCCGCTTATACTTTTTGAACCGGAGCTGGTTGATGGCCAGGGACAGCAGGATCGGTACCGGGAAGCTCCAAAGCAGACCGAACAGGCTGAGCTTGACGGTGTTGACGATCATGCGCTTGAAGTTGGGGGCGGTGAAGAACCGCTCGAACCAGTCCCAGCCCACCCATTCGCTGCCGAAGAAGCCTCGGCTGGGCTTGTAGTCCCGGAAGGCGATCTGGATGCCGTACATGGGGACATACTTATAAATAATGGTAATGACGACGGGGATCAGGAGCAACACGTAGAGCTGCCAGCTTTCCAGGATCCGCCGGCCCAGGGTCTTGCCCTGGGGTTTGAGCGCTTTGGCCCGTTTTGCTCCCACATTCGTGGTTGTTTTTTGCACGCTGATTTTCCCTCCTTGGAAATCGATTTTGCGTGGAACCATTTTGCCTGGGCGCCTCTCCGGGGCGGATGGCCGCCGGACGGGCGCTATTTGGTGAAACGATATTTTATGAACGCCTACAATGTACCATAAAAATAAGGGGGTTGTCAATATTCTTTTTGCATTTTCTTGCGGATTTCTAGCATTTTATTTGGATTGCACAAATCAGACACGGCATTTTTGGCTATTTTGAAGGTTCCGTTTCAAGGAATCGTTTCACTCTTTTTTCATTTTGGGCTTTACAAACTCTGAAAATTCTGCTATACTATCGTCAATGAAATTTCATGAACAACAAGGAGGAATCCCTATGCCCAGCCAAAAGCCCACCATGAAGGACGTTGCCCGGGAGGCGGGAGTGGCCCTGGGAACGGTGTCCAAGGTCGTCAACGGCATCCCCGTGGGCGAGGAATACCGGGTCCGGGTGGAGGAGGCCATCGAGCGCCTCAATTATCGGATCAACAGCTACGCCAAGGGCCTTCGCAGCAGCCGGACCTATCTTATCGCCGTGATGGTGCCAAATCTGATCAGTCCCTTCTTCGCCAAGCTGGTCAACTGCATCAACCGGTCCCTGGCCGCCCGGAAATACCGGATGCTCCTGTTCGCCACGGACTACGACAACGAGCAGGAGCAGGAATATGTGTACCTGGCCGAGCAGCAGAAGGTGGACGGCATCATCTGCCTGTCCTACAACCCGGAGCTGATCATCCCCGCCAATGTGCCCCTGGTGTCCATCGACCGGTATTTCAGCACCAACATCCCCTGCGTGTCCAGCGACAACTACGGCGGCGGCCGCCTGGCGGCGGAAAAGCTGGTGGAAAACGGCTGCAAGAACCTGGCCTTTCTTCGGATCGGCTCCAAGCTGGTCAACGAGCCCAACAAGCGGAAGGACGGCTTCGTCAGCGCCTGCGAGGCCCGGGGGATCCCCTATACCTTAAAGATCATCGACGACGGCACGCCCTACTCCGCCTTTGAGGACTTCCTCCGGGAGCACCTCCGCGAGGGAAAGCTGGATTTCGACGGGATCTTCTGCGTCACCGACTCCCTGGCCCATCAGATCCTGGGGACCCTCCGGGCCATGGGGCTCCGGGTGCCGGAGGACGTTCAGGTCATCGGCTTTGACGGGGTCCGGTCCTTTGGGGACATGGAGCTGTACTGCTCCACCATTGTCCAGCCCGTGGAGGACATCGCCGAGACCTGCGTGGACATGGTGACGGAAAAGGAACTGGACAAGGCTCCGTCCCTGGTGTGTCTTCCCGTGACCTACGCCCAGGGCGGCACGACAAGGGGGTGAGGGCATGGCGAGCGAATATTTGAAATGGAAATACCGGGACGTGAAGCCCGATCCCCCGCCCCGGGAGCTGACCCGGAAGGAAAAGCTCTTGAACTGGCTGGACTATTATAAATGGTGGCTGGCAGCCGGGATCATCGGGGCCATCCTGCTGGGGAACCTGATCTGGACCATGCTGGGCATTGGCCGGGTCCGGCCCGACTACATCTTCGCCTATGTCTCCGACGGCGAACTCCCCGAGGAACAGGCACAGACCCTGGAAACGGCTCTGGCGACCCTGGGCGAGGACGTGAACGGGGACGGCCAGGTGGTGGTGGAGCTCCGCCAGTACGCCCGGAATTTGGGCGGCGACATGGAATCCGCCATGTATTTTCAGTACGCCGCCAGCGTGACCCTGGCCGCCGACATTGAGATGGGAGAGAGCTTCTTCTTCCTGACCGACGACCCGGAGACTTTTCAAGCGGCCTACCATATCTACGCCTTCCCCGACGGCACGCCCCCGGCGGAGGACGACTACGAGGTCGCGGATAAGGTCTTCCTCTGGTCGGACTGCCCCGCCCTGGCGGGCCTGGACCTGGATCAGGAGACCATGGCCGGCGTCTACATCGGCCGCCGGGTCTTCTATCAGGAGGACCAACTGGAAAAGCAGGGCCCCAGCGAGGCCCTTTGGGACGTCATTTTGGAAGGAGCGGGGACATGAAACGATTCATCTTGGCGCTGCTCCTCCTTTCCCTGGTGCTGACGGGGTGCTCCGGCCCGGCCCGGGACCCAAGCTGGGAGGAGGATTGGATCGGCTTTGACGCCGTCCTGGCGGTGGAGACCCCGGAGGGCTTCACCCTCCAGGAAAATCAAGACGCCCTGGGCCCCAACGGCATCTACTACGCCTCCTGGACCACAGGGGAGGGGACGCCCTACGAAAACGAGGACGGAGAGGAAGTGACCCTCTACGAGGTCCAGGTCTACCTCCTTCTGGACGCCAGCTCCGACCCCGCCGGCGCCATGGAGGACTGGATGGAACGGGAAAAGCAGAACTATTCCACCGGCGAAACGGAGGAGATCGCCGTCTCCGGCCAGGAATTTACCATTTTACCCCTTTTATCCGGCCATGAGGGCAACCCCTACGCGCAGGGGACGGCGGCTTTCGCCGTCCGGGGGGAGTGGGGCATCTGTCTGGAGGTCCTGTGTACCGGCGACCAGGACGCCCGACAGATCGCGGACACCTTTTTGAACGCATTTCACTACGGAACGGAGGCGCGGTAATATGGCCATGTTCTTTCCCGAGCCCGAGGAGGACGACCGCAACCCCAACCGGGCGGTGGGCTTCCTCCGATACCGGGAGGTGCTGGAGGGGAATTTCAAGGCGTTTTTCCTGGTCAGCTTTCTGGCCCTGGTTTCCCTGCTCCCCTTTGGGGCCGGGATGTTCTACGCCGTCGCGTCCCAGAGCGCTCTCGTGATGCTCCTGGCAGGTCTGGCGGGGGGCGCCGTCTCCGGGCCTTTCCTGGCCTGTATGTATGACATCATCCTCCGCCGCCTCCGGGATGACCTGGACGACTGGTGGTTCTGCTGGAAAAAATCCATGGGCCAAAACTGGAAGGCGTCCCTCCTGCCCGGGGCGGTCCAGGGGCTCTTCCTGGGGGTGCTGATCTTCGTTGGGGCCATGATCCTGCTCTGGGCCCAGGAGCCCGTCTCCCTGGGGACGCTGGCCCTGCTGCTGATGGCCGCGCTGCTCGGGACCATGATCCTATCCATTTGGTGGCCCCAGGTGGTGCTTTTCGACCAAAAGCCCTTTTTGCAACTGAAAAACTGCCTGCTGTTCCTGCTGATGCACCTCTGGCGGTGCCTGGGCGCGGCGGCGGTCCAGGTGATCTGGTGGCTGCTGATGTTCCTTCTGCTGCCCTGGTCCGCCTTTGTGCTGCCCTTTTTGGGCGTGTGGTATATCCTCTTTTTGGCGATGTTCATCCTCTACCGGCCCTTTGAGCGGGATTTTAAGCTGGAGGAACAGATCGAGGCCCTCCAGGCCCGGAAGGGGGATGGCTGATGGAAGCGGAAAATCGTTTCACGATGACGAAAGACCTGTTTTTTGAGGGCATGGCCCTGGTCTCCAAGACCGGCTACGGCAAGCTGGCCCGGAAGGGGACCGTTGCCCTGGCCGCGGCCTGGGCGGTGCTGCTCGTCCTGACCCTCCTTTGGCGGCAAAACCTGTGGATCGCGGCGCTGGAGGGGGCTGTCATGGTCCTGGCGGCGGTGTGGCTGGAGGCGGTCCTGCCCCGGAGCCGGGCCAAACGGGCCTACCGGAAGCTGGAAGCCCAGTCCGGAGGGGACATGGAGCGGATCACCCGCTTCTACGCCGGGGAGCTGGAGGTCCTGACCGCCGGGACCCGGCGAAGGATCCCCTATGACCGGGTCCAGACTCTTCTCCGGTCCAGGAACCTGCTGGTCCTGGTCTGCCAGGACAAAATTGGTATTTTATTGAAGCTGGACGGCTTCACCTTGGGCTCCGCCGAAGGCGTCCAGGCTCTGATCCGCGCCGCCCAGGAAACCGAAAAGGAGGAAACAGACCATGCTTGACATTGCCGCCGTGGGGGAGATCCTCATCGACCTGACCCAGTCCGGCCTGACGGACCAGGGCATTCCCCGTTTTGACGCCAATCCCGGAGGCGCGCCGGCCAATCTGGCGGTGGCCGCCGCCCGGTTGGGGGCCAAGACCGCATTTCTGGGGAAGGTGGGCAAGGATGCCTTCGGGGCTTTTCTGAAAACCACCCTGGAAAAGAACGGGGTGGACGTGACGGGTCTGGCGACGGACCCGGTCCTGCACACCACCCTGGCGGTGGTGGCCCTGGACGCGGCGGGAGAGCGGACCTTCTCCTTCTACCGGGACCCCAGCGCCGATGTGGCCCTGTGCCAGGGAGATCTGAAGGAGGACCTGCTCCGGCGGGCCCGGATCGTCCACATCGGCAGCGTCAGCCTCACCGCCGACCCGGCCCGGACCGCCACCCTCTCCGCCGCCAAGACCGGCAGGGCCGCCGGGGCCCTCATCAGCTACGACCCCAACTACCGGGAGAGCCTATGGCCGGACCGGGAGACCGCCATCAGGTGGATGAAAGCCCCTCTGCCCATGACGGACATTTTGAAGGTCTCCGAGGAGGAGCTTCCTCTTCTCACCGGCGAAAAGGATCTGGAAGCGGGCGCCGCCGCCCTGGAAGAGCTGGGGATCCGGCTGGTCTTTGTGACCCTGGGTCCCGACGGGGCCTACTACCGCTTCCGGGGCCAGTCGGGCCGTGTCCCGGGGGTCAAGTGCGTCGTCGGCGACACCAACGGCGCGGGGGACACCTTTTTTGGCGCGGCCCTGTCCCGCCTGGCAAAATTCCCCCGGTTGGAGGGCCTGACGGCGGCCCAATTGGAGGAGATCACCGCCTTTGCCAACAAGGCCGCCAGCCTCACCGCCAGCCGCCACGGAGCCATCCCCGCCATGCCCTCTCTGGAAGAGGTCCTGGGCTAGGGGAAGCGCCGGACCCATTGGCAAGAGATTTTTTTCCCTGGAAAGGGGAGGGAAGGGCTGTATGGCCCTTCCTTTTTTCTGTTGTATTCCCGGCGGAAGGGTCCGTCCGCAGCCCCGGCGAGGGACTTCAAGCGGCCCTGGGAAGCGGCGGCGCCGCCCCGTTCGGGCGGCCAAAAGGGTAAGCGCCGTTTCAGTCCCTGCCCCGCCGTTTCCCGGCGGCCCCCTTTCCCGTGCCATCCCTCCCCGGCGGCGGACCGACGGGGATTTTTCAGGCTTCTTCGTATATCGTTTCATGACGAGGAATGGATAAGTTGTACAAAATTTGACTCGATTTTTTGGGCTATATGCGGAATTTTTCGCGGTTTCAAAAATCGACTTGACAAAAGATTTCAAAAAAAGTATACTAAACTCACCTTGAATGGTGAAACGATTTTTATGAACAAGAACTTCTTTCTACCACTCAAGGAGGATAAGAAAAACATGAAAGGCTTTGGAAAACGGCTGCTCTGCGGCCTGCTGGCGGCCTGCCTGATCCTGGGCCTAGCGGCCTGCGGCCCCCAGGAAAATACCCCCGCGGCGGCGGACGATATCGTCAACGGCGACTTCGAGGAAGTGAGCGACGGCAAGTGGGTCGGCTGGACCCGCCAGGACGCCGCCTTCAACTTCCGGGGCGTGGTCTCCGACGAGAAGATCAAGGGCGTACCCATGGAGAAATCCGGGGACTACTATTTCGCCGGCTCCGCCGGCGGCAATCCCCCCATGCGGGGCACCCTGACCTCCGACGTCTTCAAGCTGGGCGGCAACGGCTTTATCACCTTCAAGATGGGCGCCGGCAAGAACACCGAGAAGGTCTACGTGGACTTCTTCGAGGAGGGCAACGACACGCCCCTGGCCCACGTGACCAACGACGACTGCGACGGCATCTACATCACCGAGCACCTGATCACTAAGGTGGTGGACCTGTCCGGGTACATCGGAAAGAACCTCTACATCGTCGTCACCGACAATGACGACGGCACCGACCTGGCCTACGTGAACGTGGACGCTTTCCACGTCTGCACCTCCGACGAGGAGGTCTCCGCCGCCCAGGCCGAGCACGACCGGCAGATCGCCGACTACGGCGAGAAGCCCTTCGAGGAGGACGAGACCTCCAACGACATCGTGAACCCCGGCTTCGAGACCGGCGACTTCTCCGGCTGGAAGATCCTGGAGGGCACCGCCCTGACCGTGGCGAACATCGTCCCCACCAGCCAGTACTACTGGGAGGACCGCTCCGTCTATGGCGACGGGGAATTCTACCTGGACGGCAGCAACAACGGCGCCACCGCCGAGAGCCTCACCGGCGCCATCCGCTCCACTAAGTTTACCCTGGGCGGCGACGGCTACATCTCCTTCATGATCGGCTGCGGCAACGGCGGCTCCTACGTGGCCCTCTGCGACGGGGAAACGGATGAGGAGCTCATCAAGGTCACCAACGACGCTTTCTCCGACCCGGCCCTGGCTTTGACCCTCCTGCGGGTGTACATGGACGCCCGGGACTACGTGGGCAAGGTGGTCTACCTGAAGGTGGTGGACGCCAACGACGGCAGCAGCGGCGGCTTCGCCTTCATCAACGTGGACGACTTCCGGGTCTCCCTCACCACCGATCAGGTGGCGGAGCTGGAGGTGGAGCAGTTGGAAAAGATCCAGAACGAGACCTATACCTCCGCCTCCTACGACGACCTGACCACCCTTCTCAACTACTATAACAACTATCCCTACCCCGTGCCTCTGAACTCCCTGGCGTTCACCGCCTACGCGGCCAACCAGGTGGTGGACTGCGGCACCGTGGACCTGACGGCCTATCTGGCGGACGCGGCCGCCGCGTTCGGCGGCGAGACCGTCACCGACATCGCCATCACCAAGGTGACCCACGGGGACGCCGAGGCCACCGAGGGCTTTGACGCTTTCGACATGAGCGACCCCGGCAGCTACCAGGTGACCTACCAGGCGTCCTACGAGGACAAGACCGCCGAGGCGACCTTCACCGTCATCGCCATGGCCGACCGCAACAGCGTGGCCAACCCCGGCTTCGAGTCCGGCAACCTGGCCGGCTGGACCGTCCTCACCGACGGCTGGAGCGTGGTGGAGGGCCAGCCCGCCGGCGTCATCAGCGCCGAAAACTACTGGGGCGAGGGCCTGCCCTACAACCAGGCCGGCTCCTACCATCTGGACGGCTGGAACAACGGCCTGGACGAGGCCGCTACCTGGGCGGTCCAGTCCACCAACTTCACCCTGGCCGGCTCCGGCTTCATCTCCGTCCGGATGGGCGGTCACGCCGCGGCGGTCCATGTCTACACCGCCGACGGCACCGAGATCGCCTACTATAAGCAGACCCGCTTCAACGACGCCAACTTCCCCTTTGTCGGGCAGGGCGGCTCCTGGGCCGACATGGCCACCTACGTCATGGATCTGTCCGACTACGTGGGCCAGGAGCTCTACCTGGTCCTGGCCGACGAGGAGGCCGAGGGATGGGCCCACGCCTTCTTCGACGAGGTCGTGACCTACTATGAGACCGCCCCCGACTATGCCAATCTGGCCGACACCGTCATGGACGGCGCCACCGCCGACGTCCCCGCCGCCGAGATCCAGATCCCCTGGGTGCTGGCGGAGAACGTAAAGTAAATGTCTTCCCGCCGGCCGGGCGGCAGCGTCTGGCCGGCACGCCAGAAGGAGGCAGCTATGAAATTCAAATGGATCGCCGCGGCGCTGCTGCTGTGCCTGCTGCTGACCGCCTGCAGCGGCGACAGCCACAGCAAGGACCTGCTGCTCCACCTGACCTTTGACGAGGGCAGCGGCCTGACCCTGAAGGACAGCTCCGGGCACCTTCCCGACACCGATTTGAACTACGAATTTGCCCACGCCGCCTATATGGATCCTCAGGACCCCCAGTGGCGCGACACGGGCATCCAGGGCGGCTGCCTGCTTTTGGACGGCAGCAGCACCTACCTGTCCTACAAGCGCAACGACCTGACGGTGGAGGGCCCCGCCCTCACCATCCAGGTCTGGATCGCGCCCCGGACCTTCGAGTGGGACGACCCCTACGCCGCCGACAACGGCACCGACTGCCTGACCGGCATCGTCAGCCAGTGCGACAAGGCCGCCAACAAGGGCATCCTCCTGGGCTATGAGCGCTTCGGCCGGCTCAGCTTCCAGGTGGGCACCGGCGACGAGTGGCTCACCGTCTGGTCCAACGGCGACAACCTGCAAAAGTATCAGTGGAACCTGGTCACCGCCACCTACGACGCTTCCGCCGGGGAGATGTGCCTCTACCTGAACGGGGAGCTGATAGCCTCCCGTTCCGTGAACGCCCAGATCGTGGGCGCCTCTTCCAAGGGCCTCACCGTGGGCCGGAACCTGGAGGGCGAGCGGCTGACCGCCGGTTTTCTCAACGTGGCCAGCGGCTATATCGATGAGCTGAAGGTCTACGCCACCGCCCTCTCCCCCGAGGAGATCGCCGATTACTATGACAGCGTCACCGTGCCGGAGATCGAATTTTCGGAGATCTGGCTCCAAAACATCCTGACCGGCGACTATACCCGGACCCAGTTCCACGGCGGGCCCTACCAGTTTTGGATGAACGAGCCCCACGCCCCGCTTTATTACAACGGGATGTACCACCTGTTCTACCAGGCCAACATGACCGGCTCCTACTGGCGCAACATCTGCTGGGGCCACATGGTCAGCGCCGACATGGTCAACTGGAAGCCTATTCAAGAGGCCATCACCCCCACCGAGGGTTCCGTGGTCCCCGACGGCGTCTGGTCCGGCGGCGCGACCTTGGATCAAAACGGGGTGCCCCTGCTGTTCTTCACCGCCGGCAACGACGGCTTCCGGAACGTGGAGGGCCTGATCTCCAATCAGAACATCGGTGTGGCCTATCCCGCCGACCTTTCCGACCCGGAGCTGACGGACTGGGTCATCTGCGACGACCTGGCCATCATTCAGCAGCCCGGCCAGGGCCGGGCCGGCGAATTCCGGGACCCCTCCATTTGGAAGGAAGGGGACACCTGGTGTATGCTGATCTGCTCCGGCAGCGCCTCCTCCCAGGGCGGCACCGCTCTACTCTACACCACCGACACCCTGGAGCTCAAGGACGGCAAGGTGGAGATGGATTGGCAGTACCGGGGCCCGGTGTATGAGATGGAGAACCAGTCCGCCCTCTACGGCACCAGTTGGGAGCTGCCCATCCTGCTGCCCGTCTCCAATGAGGCGGGGACCATCACCAAGTATTTCTTCTCCATCTCTCCCGCCCCCGCCAGCATCGCGGACAACAAGATCTACTACTGGCTGGGCGACTTCGACCTGGAAACCGGGAAATTCACCCCCGACGAGGCTTTCCAGGGCGAGCCCCATCTGCTGGACTACGGCGCCAATGTGTTCACCGGCCCAAGCTGCCTGGTGGACCCGGTGAGCGGCGACATCTATATGTTCAGCATTATGCAGGATCAGCGGGGCGCGGCGGAGCAGGGCGCCTCCGGCTGGGCCCACACCGTCGGCCTGGCAAGGCGGATCTGGCTCTCCGACGACGGCAGCGACCTGAAAATGGCCCCCATCGAGGCCCTGCACACGCTGGAGGAGTCGGTCCTCATTGACAAGACCGACCTGACCCTGGACGAGGCCAACGCGGCCCTCGCCTCTGTGGACGAGGATATGCTCTACATCCGCCTGACCGTGGATGTGAGCCAGGCCCAGGAGTTTGCCATCAACATGAAGCAGGGCGGCAAATGGGACCAGACCACCTTCCGCTACGATGTAGCGGCCCAGACCATCCACGGCCGCACGGAGAACAAGGGCGAAGGCGCCAAGCTCAGCTCCGTCTCCGGCTCCCTGCCCACGGAGGATGGGAAGCTCACCATGGAGATCTACATCGACCGTTCCCTGGTGGAGGGCTTCTTCAACGACGATAAATCCATCAGCATCCGGGCCTACACCGACGACCCCAATTCCCACGCCATTGACCTGGCCGCCCAGGGAAATGTGACCATAGAGAGCCTGTATGTGGCGGTCATGGGCTCCATCTTTGACTGATTTCTAGGGAGGATACCAATATGGCAACATTGACACTGAAGAACATCAAGAAGATCTACCCGTTCAGCGGCGACGACACCAAGAAGAAGAAAAAGA
>CANQQO010000061.1 GCA_947625965.1 uncultured Oscillospiraceae bacterium | reverse complement strand
GACCAGGGCTGCACGGCCATCGTGTGCAGCCACGACCTGCTGGCCCACTCCCTGCTGATCCACTGCGGCGAGCGGGGCATCCGGGTCCCGGCGGACCTGAGCGTGGTGGGCGTCGACGATCTGCCCCTGTGCCGGTACACGGTCCCGCCCCTGTCCACCATCCGGCAGAACCGGACGGAGCTGGGGAAGTGCGCCTTTTACGCCCTGTCCAGCCAGATCAATCAGGTCCCCATCAGCACCCTGCTGCTCCACGCCGAGCTGATCGAGCGGGCCTCCATCGGCCCGGCGCCGGCGCCGCTGCCCCGGACCTGACCCGTTCCGCTGACACGAACGCCGCCCCTCCCACAGCGCGGGATGGGCGGCGTTTGACTACCGGGCGGAAACCGGAAGAGAGATTTGACGGTTTTTTGACTTTTGTGGCATAGACTGAACGATATATAGTATGTGGGGAGGCGCAGCCGATGGCCCGTCGGATCCTGATCGTGGATGATGAAGAAATGTTGACCGACCTGCTCTCCGCCCATCTGCGGGAGTGCGGGTATGAAACGCTGGTGGCCCATGACGGCGGCGGGGCGCTGCGGCAGCTGCAAAACAGCCCGGACCTGATTTTGCTCGACATCAATCTGCCCGGCATCGACGGTCTGGAGCTGTGCCGGAACATCCGCAGCCACGTGGCCTGCCCCATCATTTTCCTGACGGCGCGGATCACGGAGCAGGACAAGGTCAACGGCCTCCAGTTCGGGGGCGACGATTATATCACCAAGCCGTTCAGCCTGAAGGAACTGACGGCGCGGGTGGCCGCCCATTTGCGCCGGGACGAGCGGAACCGCAGCCGGTCTTCCGTGCTCACCGCCGCCGACGGGCTGCTGGTGGATCTCACGGAGCGGCGGGTGTTCTTCCGGGAAAAAGAGATCGTTTTCTCCCGAAAGGAGTTCGACCTGATCGAATACCTGATGACGTACCGGGGCCGGATCTTCGACAGGGAGCGGATCTATGAGGCGGTGTGGGGCCTCGACGCGGAGGGCAGCAGCGGCGTGGTAAAGGAACACATCCGCAAGATCCGCGGAAAGCTGCGGGAGGCGGCGGGGCGCGAGTATATCGAAACCATATGGGGAGTCGGATACAAATGGGAAGACTGAGGGATGCGTACCGGAATATGGACCTGCGGCAGTCCTTCATCGTAACGGTATTTGTGACGTTCGGCATCGCCGCGCTGGTATCCGTTCTGATCGTAGGGGGCTGCGCCTCCTTCAGAGCGTGGCTGCTGCCGGACTCGGACACGGTGTTCCTTACCGTTTGCGCCACGACGACCGACGGGGAGGTCAAGCGCTACTCGGCGAGGCTGCGGCTGGGAGAGGATGAAACCACGGACCTCAACTCGTTCATCGCCATGGACGGGGACCGGCCCGTGCCCGTGGTCCTGGACCCCACCACCGTGGCGGCCACGGTGGCGAAGGCGGAGAACAGCTACACCATGCTCACCCCCAAACGGAAATTGGCCTACCGGTGCAGCGGCGCCGCCATGGTGGTCCTCCCGGTGGCGCTGTCCGTGGGCGGCGTTCTGTTCTGCGGCTTCTTCTTTTACCGGCGCAAATTGTACCTCCCGCTGAAGGCCCTTTCCGAGGCCACGGCGCGTATTGCAGAAAAGGACCTGGATTTCCGGGTGGACTACGGATCGGAGGACGAACTGGGGACGCTCTGCCGCTCTTTCGAGGAGATGCGGGCGGCGCTGCGGGAGAATCACCGCGAGCTGTGGAAGATGCTCGAGGAGAGGCGGCTGATCCAGGCGTCCGTGGCCCACGACCTGAGAAATCCCATCGCCATCATCGAGGGGTACGCGGAGTATTTGCAGCTGCATTTGCAGGCGGGCGACCTGCCGCCGAAGCGGCTCGGGGAGATCGCCGGCAGCATCGGGAAAGCCGCCGGGCGGCTGGAACGGTATACGGAATCCGTCCGGGCCATCGACCAGCTGGACGAGATAGAGATCCGCCCCAGGCAGGTCTCCGGCGACGAGCTGATGGCGGGCCTGACGTCGGACCTGACCCTTATGGCTGCAGACGCCGGGAAGACCCTGCGTGTGACGGGCGGGGCGCCTCTGGGCACGATCTCCGTAGACGCGGCGATCCTCTACCGGATCCTGGAGAATATCCTGAGCAACGCCCTGCGGTACGCCGGGGAGCGGATCGAGATCACGGCCGCCCTGGAGGACCGGGACCTGGTGATCGCCGTGGCGGACGACGGCGCCGGTTTTCCGGAGAAAGTCCTAAAGGACCGGGACCCGGCGCTGCTGCCGGCGGCGGATGCGGACGGACACCGGGGGATGGGGCTGACCATCAGCCGCCTCCTGTGCCGGAAGCACGGCGGGCGGCTGGAGCTGGCCAACCGGACGCCCCACGGGGCGGTGGTAAAAATAAGGCTGAAAGTTTGACCGTTTCTTGACCTCTTCCCGCTATGATCTCCTTGTCGATCATTTTCGAATGATACAAGGAGGTCTTTTTTTATGAAAAAATGGTTGGGCGTACTGTTGGCGCTGGGGGTGACGCTCTCCCTCTGCGGCTGCGGAGGGGAGGTCCCCCGCGGTCCCGGCGCTCTCTCCGGCGGCGGCTCCCAAGGCGGGACCGGGGGATCGGGGACGGCGGACCAAGGCGGCGGCCCGGTCGGTACCGGGGGCGACCTGTCGCTGCTGTACCACATGCAGCGGCAGTTCGCCCGGAATTACACGGAAAACGGGTACTACTATCTGACCCTGGAGGAGGACCGCCTTGCCGACGGGCGGGATGGCAGGCACCTTATGTATATGGATTTTGCCGCCCGGCGGGAGATCTGTCTGTGCAGCAGCGCGGCCTGTTCCCACAACACGGCGGATTGCCCGTCGGTTTTCCCGTCGGACGTGTTCGCCCAGTCCACCGCACTTTTCGTGATGGACGACACCCTTTACATCCTGAGCAAGGAGCAGGATCACGACGGCACCGCGATGATGGGCGTCCTCGGCGGCGATCCGGGGACGGCCGTGGAGGCGGCGCCCACGGTCCTTTACCGGGCGGAGCTGGATGGGACCGGCAGAGAGAAGTGCCACACGTTCGACCCCGCCGTCACCGTGGAGGACCTCGTCCTGGGAGACGGGGAGGGCCTGTATGTGATCACGAAAAAGGTGGTCACGGAGCAGGGGGCCGGTTACACGTACCAGACCTCCTCGGAGAGAAAGCTGTGCCGCCTGGACCTGTCCACCGGAAAGGAGGAAACGCTCTTCTCCCTGGACTTCGGCGGCGGGATCGACTGGGATGTGGCAGGCTGCGCGGGGCGGAAGCTGGTGCTGTATGGGATCGACTTCGGGCGCGAGGTTTTACCGGAAGAAAAATATGCTGAGGATAATTCCCTCTACGAAAATTCCGAGGGCGTTTTTGCCACGCTGGACGTGGACAGCGGCTCTCTCCGTGAGATTTACCGGGCCCCGGCGCCGTTCAACGACGCGGAGGTGGTCGGAAACAAGCTGTATTTGGGCGAAAACGGAAAGATCGTCAGCGTGGACCTGCAAACGGCGGAGCAAGCCGTCCTGTGTACCATCGCCCAGTCCTACATCTGGGGCGCGGTCGGGGATCAACTCTATACGGTGGACGATGACGACAGGACCCTCTATTTCATAGATACGGAGTCCGGGCGCGTCCGTCACTGCGGGCTTGTGGAAAGAACCATCGGAACCAGTCTGAAGATCATCGCGTCTACCAGCGATCAGGTCCTGGTGATCTATGACACCGACGCGGCGCCAAAAGGCGACGGTTCCTTTATTGTGTACGGCTATAAATACGGGCTGATCGGCAAGGACGATCTGTTTTCCGGCAGAGATCGTTTTCAGCCGATCCAAATGATAGGGAGCGGACGATGAACAGGTTGGAGCTGTGTGACATCTCAAAAAAATATAAAAACAAGCCGGCGCTGGACGGGGTCTCCCTGACGCTGGATACCGGCATCTACGGCCTGCTGGGCCCCAACGGGGCCGGGAAATCCACGCTGATGAATATCATCACCGGCAGCCTCCGCCCCGGCGGCGGGACCGTGAAATGGAACGGGGAGGACGTGAGGACCCTGGGCGCGGCCTACCGCTCGCTGCTGGGCTACGCCCCCCAGCGGCAGGGCCTGTACGACGCCTTTTCCGGGCGGCGGTTCCTGGCGTATATGGCAGCGCTGAAAGGTATCCCGAAAAAGGAGATGGGCGGGGAGATCGACCGGGTGCTGTCCTATGTCAATATGGGCGCCGCCGCGGACCGGGCCATCGGTACGTACTCCGGCGGTATGCGGCAGCGCATCCTGATCGCCCAGGCCATCCTGGGCGACCCGAAGCTCATCGTGCTGGACGAACCCACCGCCGGGCTCGACCCGAAAGAGCGGGTGCGGATACGCCGGCGGATCTCCGCCCTGGCCGGAGATAAAACGATCCTGCTCTCCACCCACGTCGTTTCCGATATAGAATCCATCGCGAAAGAGATCGTTTTGATCCGGGCCGGCAGGATCGTGGACCATGGGTCTGTGGAGGAGCTGTGCCGCAGATACGGGGTCTCCGGGCTGGAGGACGTGTATATGCAGCTTTTCGGGGAGGAGGAAACGGATGGGCCGGCTGATACGCTTTGAATTACAGAAGGTGTGGGGGAAGCGGGGGTTCCGGTTTGCCTTCTGCGTGCTGTTTTCCGTCAATATCTTCTTCCTGTGGTACACGAACCTGGGGAATGACAGGACGCCGGAACTGGCGTCCTACCGGATGTTTTCCGCCGATATTTCCGGGATGACAGAAAAGGAGAAAGAAGCCTTTGTTGCGGACTTAAAGCAGACGATGGATGGAGTATCGTTTGTCAGCCGCATCCTCGCCATGCAAAACAGCGATATGGGCGCCGGTTTCGCAGAGCAGGAACGCAGCGAGAACCCCGGCTTGTTTGAAACCTATTACGATCTGTATATGTCCGGGGACTATCTGCGGTATACGGATTCCCTGGAATTGGAAAGTATCTTTATCCGGGAGATGTACGGGGAAGAAAGCAAAGTGGCGGGATATGACGGGTATCTTGCTTCTATTCAAGAACAAAAGGAATCTCTGAATGGGATCTCTATTTTTGCATCACAAGATACGGATGACTTTGCTTCCAGAAATATTCAAAAAAGCGCGGATGATTTCAGATCACTGTCATCAAGAGGAATCAAATGGCAGCCGTCGAAGGGCGTGTCCTCGGCTATGGGGAACGTGTGGACGGACCTGCTGCTGGCGCTGCTCTCCTTTCTGTTCATCGGCGGCCTGATCACCGAGGAAAAGCGGAAAGGTCTGTTCTACATCACCCGCGGCACCCGGTACGGGAGGGGGCCGGTCATTTTGTCCAAGCTTTTTGCGTTTCTGCTCCACTGCGCCGTTTCCGCATCCTTGCTGTATGGCGCGAACCTGCTGTATTTTGGCTTTGCCGCCGGCTGGTGGGATGTGACGGCGGACCTCCAGTCGCTGGCCGTCTATATGGAAAGCTGCCTGCCGGTCAGCATCCTGGGATTCATCGGGCTGTCTGTGGCCACCAAGGCGCTGGTGCTGTTTGCCGCCGGCTCGGTCCTGATCGCGCTGTGTATCCGGTCGGGCAGCGTCACGCTTCCCTACCTCGGCGGGATGGCGTTCTGGGCCGTCAACTGGGCGCTGTACCGGTTCATCCCGGCGGCGTCGAAGATGAGCGCCGTCAAGTACGGGAACCTGTTCGGGGCGCTGCGGGCGGAAAACATCTACGGCACCTATCTGAACCTGGATCTGTGGGGGTATCCCGTGTCCTGGATCGCGCTGTCGTGGCTGATCGTGGCCGCCGTCACGGCGGCCGGGATCGGGCTGAGTTTCCTGTTTTTTGAAACGGGGGAGAGCCTGGAAATAAGGGACAGGGCCCGGCGCGCCCTGTTCCGGTTCCGCCCCCACGCCTCGCTGCTCCGGCACGAGGGGTACAAAATTTTTATCACAAATCACGGGCTTCTGATCCTCCTGGCGTTCTGCGGCCTTATCGGCTATAACGACCTGGGCCGGGCCTACACGCCTACCCCGCAGGAACGGTACTACCAGACGATCATGCTGGAACTGGAGGGAGAACTGACCGAGGAAAAGGAGGCGCTGATGGCGGCGGAGGCGGCCAGGTTTCGGGAGGCGTTCGCGGAGATCGAGAAGATCGACGCTTCGGCCGCCGCCGGCGGCGTCGACCGTGAGACCGGCGAGGCGTTGAAGCTGAAATGGCAGAGCGTCACCGCGTTTTACCCGGAATTTCAGCGGGTGGAGCGGCAGTACGAGCGTATCCGGGCGGACGGAGGCAGGTTCCTGTATGACACGGGGTACCTGTATCTGCTGGGCGTATCCGGCGGGAGCGTGCTGAGCGACTTTATCCTGCTTACGCTGGGGATCGTCCTCGCCTTCTGCCCGGTGATGTCCATGGAATATCAGAGCGGCGCGTGGGCGCTGCTGTGCGCCACGGCCCGGGGAAAGCGCCGCGTGATCCATAGCAAGGCCGTGGTGTGCGCGCTGGCCGCCGCCCTGTTTTCCGCGCTCCCGTTCGTTTTCCGATGGGTCTGCATCTCCCAGGCCTTTCCCACCCACGGGCTGTTGTTCTCCGCGCGGGACATCCCGTTCTATCAGGACTGCCCGCCGCTGGTGTCGGTGGCTGTGCTCGTGGGGGTGAAAGCGCTTTTGCAGGCAGTTACCGGGCTGATCCTGGCTCTGGTCGTGCTGGGGCTGTCGGCGTGGCGGAAAAATACGGTCCAAACGCTGTTTTTCGGGCTGCTGATCCTTTGCGTACCGATTATCCTGGCCGCGCTGGGGTTTGAGGCCGTCCGGGACCTTTCGCTGTATCCGCTGTATGCCTGGGTATGGTAGACAGCCGGGGCGCGATGTGGGGGCGGCGGCAAACGGCGGCGGGGGAAGAGCCGTCCGGGCAAAAAAGGGCAGGAGGCGGAAACGCCGGGTCAGACGGCTCGTGGCGTATGGCTTGCTGCTGCTTTCGATCGCGGCCGCGTTCCTGCTGGCCGCCCTGCTGGTCTGCGGTGTCCTCTATGTGCGTGAGCATTTTTTGCCGCTGTCCGCGGCGGGGGATACCGGCGGCACAGTGGATGCTGCCGGCGCCGGGACCGGGGCGCCGGCATCGGGCGGGGAACTCTCCCGGCATCAGGCGTCCTCCTACGGGAATGCCGCCCCGCCGGAGGGGCCTGAGAAAGAGCCGGTGGTCGTCACCATTGACGCGGGACACGGCGGCGTCCAGCCCGGGTGTGAGTTTGACGGCGTAACGGAAAAAGAGATCACGCTGGCTGTCGCCCTGCTGCTGCGGGATGAATTGGAGCGCAGAGGCTTTGCCGTCGTCATGACCCGGGACGGCGATACGGATGTGGGGCTGGAGGACCGGTGCAGGATCGCCAACGAGGCCGGCGCAGACTTCTTTGTGAGCATCCACTGCAATTCCTACACGGACGACAGGTCCGTCAGCGGGTTTGAGGGGTATTACTATAAGGAACAGGACGGGAAGCGGCTGGCGGAATGTATCGTACAGTCGGCGCGGGAGCGTTCCATTCAAACAAGGGCCGTCAAGGAAGAGAACTATCTGGTCCTGAGAGGTACCGATATGCCGGCGGCGCTGCTGGAGATCGGGTTCCTGTCAAACGGAGCGGAACGGGACAGGCTGCGGACGGCGGCGTATCAGGCGGAGATCGCGGGGGCCGTCGCGGACGGGATCGACGCGTACGCGGGGGTCCGGTGATGCAAAACCGCCTCCGGCACGGCCCGTCGGGGCCTGCCGGAGGCGGTTTTGCTTTTGACGGTCAAGCTGATTTGCCTTTGTCCCGAACGGTTCTCCCCCAAACGCCTGCAGCAATTTTACTAAATCCTCCCTGGAAAACCCTGCTCCATATCGTTCTTTTACCCATTGACCGGAGGGGAAAGGGGGACTACAATAGGACGCATGCGACAGAAATATGTCGCATGCGAATTTTTTGCGAGGTGAACGGACACGGAAAACAGTGAACATCCCCTGCGGCTGGGACAGAAGCTGCGGATCATCAACAACAGCTTCTGCCGCATCGCCGATGAGACCACCCAGGAGCTGGGCATCACGGGTATGCAGTCCTTCCTGCTGAGTTATCTCAACGCCCTCGGCGGCACGCCCCCCTGTCAGCACGACATCACGGAGCGGTTCAACATAAAGCACTCCACCGCCACGGGCCTGCTGGGCCGGCTGTGCGAGAAGGGCTTTGTGGAATTCGAGGCGGACGAATACGACAAGCGGGTCAAGCGCGTGGTCATCACCCAGGCCGGCCGGGACGCGGCGGAGCAGACGAAGGCGCGGCTGGACGGCATGGAGGAACGGCTGACCGCCAACTTCTCCCCGGAGGAGCTGGGGACCCTCCACACTCTTTTAGACAAACTGGTAGAAAACGCGAAACGATCCGGCGGCCGGTGCCGGAGCAGGGAAGGAGAATAGCGACTTGATCACAAGACTTGCCCGGTGCGTCCGGGAATACACCCCCGCCGCCATCCTGGCGCCGCTGACCATGATCGGTGAGGTGGCCATGGAGGTCACCATCCCCAAGGTGATGGCGGACCTTTACGACTACGGCGTCCAGCTGGGGGACCTGCACGTGGTGCTGGTCCGCTCCCTGGAGCTGGTGCTGTGCGCCCTGTGCTCCCTGGCTTTCGGCGTGGCCTCCGCGGCCTTCGCCACCAAGGCGGGCACGGGCTTTGCCAAGAACCTGCGGCACGATATGTACTACCGGGTCCAGGACTACAGCTTTTCCAACATCGACAAATTTTCCACCGCCTCCATCGTCACCCGCCTGACGTCGGACGTGGCCAACCTCCAGATGACCTTTCAGATGATGATCCGCATGGCGGTCCGGGCCCCCATGACCATGATCCTGGCCTTTATCTCCGCCATGACCATCTCGGTGAAGCTGTCCCTGGTCTACTGCGTGGCCATGCCCATCCTGATCGTTGCCCTCATCTGCCTGGTCCCCCTGGTCCACAGCATCTTCGACCGGGTCTTCCGGACCTACGACAAGCTCAACAACGTGGTCCAGGAGAACGTCCACGGCATCCGGGTGGTGAAGAGCTTTGTCCGGGAGGACAGGGAGGTGGAGAAGTTCACCGCCATCTCCGATTCCATCTACAAGGATTTCTGCAAGGCCGAGCGGATCCTGGCCTTCAACAACCCCCTCATGCAGACCTGCGTCTACGGGTGCATCCTGGCCATCTCCTGGTTCGGCGCCAAGATGGTCATCGCCTCCGGCAACAATCCCGATCTGGGCCTGTCCACCGGTGAGCTGAGCTCCATGTTCACCTACACCACCCAGGTGCTCTCCTCCCTGATGATGCTCTCCATGGTCTACGTCATGATGATCATGAGCCGGGCGCCCCTGCGGCGTACCTACGAGATCCTCACCGAGGAGCCGGACCTGGCGAGCCCCCCGGACCCGGTGACGGAGGTCCCCGACGGCTCCATCGACTTTGAGAACGTCAGCTTCAAATACTCCGCCAAGGCCAAAAACATGGCCCTCCGGGACGTGGACCTGCACATCCCCTCCGGCGCCACCGTGGGCATCCTGGGCGGCACCGGCTCCAGCAAATCCACCCTGGTCCAGCTGATCCCCCGGCTCTACGACGTGACCGAGGGGACGCTGAAGGTGGGCGGCGTGGACGTGCGGGACTATGACCTGACGGCCCTGCGGGATTCCGTGGCTATGGTGCTCCAGAAAAACGAGTTGTTCTCCGGCACCATCAAGGAGAATCTTCGCTGGGGCAACGCGGACGCCACGGACGAGGAGATCCGCCACGCCTGCCAGCTGGCCTGCGCCGACGAGTTCATCCAGGGCTTCCCCAAGGGCTACGACACCTACATCGAGCAGGGCGGCACCAACGTCTCCGGCGGCCAGAAGCAGCGGCTGTGCATCGCCCGGGCCCTTTTGAAGAAGCCCAAGATCCTTATTCTGGACGACTCCACCTCCGCGGTGGACACCAGGACCGACGCCATGATCCGCAAGGCCTTCGCCGAGGAGATCCCCGGCACCACCAAGCTCATCATCGCCCAGCGGGTGGCCAGCGTCCAGGACGCGGATATGATCCTCATCATGGACGGCGGCGCCATCGCCGCTATGGGCACCCATGAGGAGCTTCTCAAGACCTCCCCCATCTACCAGGAGGTCTACTCTTCCCAGGTGAAAGGAGGCGAGGACTGATGCCCCCTGTCAGACTCCGCGGGGACGGCCGGAAGGCCCGGAACCCGAAAAAGACGCTTCTGCGGCTTTTAAGCTACATGAAGAAGTATATCCCCATCCTTGTGATCGTGCTGGTCTGCATCTGCGTCACCGCCTACGCCCAGACCCGCAGCGCCACCGCCCTGGGCAACCTGGTGGACGACTACCTGCTGCCCATGGTGGAATCCGGCCAGGCGGACTTCGCCGCCATCGGCCATTTCCTCCTGCGGCTGGCGGCCGTACTGGTCCTGGGCATCTTCTGCGCCTGGCTCTATAACTTCCTGATGGTCTCCGTGGCCCAGGGCACCCAGAAGGTCATCCGGGACGAGATGTTCGCCAAGATGCAGAAGCTGCCCCTGCGGTACTTCGACCAGAACACCGCCGGCAACATCATGTCCCGCTACACCAGCGACATCGACACCCTGCGGCAGATGGTCTCCCAGTCCATCCCCCAGTGCGCCTCCTCCATCATCACCCTCATCGTCGTCTCGGTGACCCTGCTCGCCACCTCCTGGATCCTGTGCATCGTCATGGTGTTCACCGTCTTCGCCATCGTCATGGTGACAAAGGTGGTGGTGAGCCGCTCCGGCAAGTATTTCCTGGAGCAGCAGCAGGCCCTGGGCAAGGTCAACGGCTACGTGGAGGAGCTCATCAACGGCCAGCGGGTGGTGAAGGTCTTTAACCATGAGGACGTCTGCAAAAAAGAGTTTGACCAACTCAACGAGACCCTGTGTCAGAACGCCTACGTGGCCGGCGCCTATGCCAACGCCATGGGGCCCATCAACAACAACCTGGGCTATATCCAGTACGCCATCTTAGCGGTGGTAGGCGGCCTGCTGGCCGTGTGCTCCGGCGGTAAGCTTCTGGAACTGGGACACTTCATGAACTTCATGATCCTCTCCCGCACCTTCAACATGCCCATCGCCCAGATCAGCAACCAGCTGAACGCCATCGTCCTAGCCCTGGCCGGCGCGGAGCGCATCTTCGACCTGATGGACCAGGAGCCGGAGCAGGACCAGGGCTATGTCACCCTGGTCAACGCGGAGATCGGCCCCGACGGCGCCATCACCGAGTCGGAAAAGCGCACCGGCCACTGGGCCTGGAAGCACCCCCACAAGGCCGACGGCACCATCACCTACACCGAACTGAAGGGCGACATCGTCATGGACCAGGTGGACTTCAGCTATGTGCCGGATAAGCAGATCCTCTACGACATCTCCCT
>CANQQO010000060.1 GCA_947625965.1 uncultured Oscillospiraceae bacterium | reverse complement strand
AGAAAGTCCCCGGCGAGTGCGCGGTTCAGCCTGCAATCCCCTCCAAATGGGAGCCCAGCGAAGCGGGTCCCATTTGGGAGGCTGTCAAAAACGAAAGTTTTTGACAGCCTCAGCAGCAGGGGTGACCCTGCCGCTTCCTTTTAGAACCGCTCCCGAATGGCGGCGACGCCCCTTTCCAGCGCCGCCTCCCATCCCGGGCCGATGGCCTGGGCCAGGAGATCGTACTCCTGGGTCCCCCCGTGGGGCACGGCCCAGGCGCCCGCGTCGGTGCCGGGGGCCAGCAGGCCCCCCATGGCGGCGAAGCGGCGGACGTTTTCCATGGCCCCCGCCAAAATCTGCTCCACCGCCCCGTCTGGGTAGCGGCCCCTGCCCCGGAGATTGCCGATGGTGGACAGGGTGGGGACCCACACCGTCCCGGACTCCCGCATGGCCGTCAGGGCCTCCATCCCCAGGTAGGCCCCGTGCTCCACCGACTCCGCCCCGGCCCAGGCCGCCGCCGCCACCTGGGCGTCGCCGTTGCCGTGGACCATGACGGACAGGCCCAGGCCATGGACCGCCGCGATCAGCTCCCGAATTTCCGCCGGGTCCAGCCCCGGCTCCGTCAGGACCCCGGGACGGGAGAAATCCATGAGGCCGGAGATCATGATCTTGATGAAATCCGCCCCCGCTCCTTTGCTCTCCCGGATGAGAGCGGAAAATTCCTCCAAACTCCCGAAGCCCCGGCCGATAAAGCCCCCGTAGCACCCCTTTTTGTGGAGCGGGGCCAGGGGGGTGCGGTAGACGATGCCAAATTCCCCGGCCATCGCCCGGGCCGCCGCGCCCACGCCCCAGCGATCCCCGCCGTCCCGGAGATAGGAAAAGCCCCCGGCCCGGTAGCCCTCCAAAGCGCTCCGAATAAAATCCAGGTCCGGCCCATTCTCGTGCCGCCGGATGGCGGCACGCCAGTCCCGGCCGTCCAGGACCATATGGATGTGGCAATCCGCGTACATATCCCCCGCCTCCTTTGCCCTAGCATAGCACACCCGGCGGGGAAAATCAATCCTTATATATTTTGCCTAAAATAATCTGTTAATTTTTGTTAAATTTTCTTATTTCGATATTGCATTTTCCCGGCGGCTGTGTTAAAATGTGTCCCATGCGACATAAGTAGAAGGTGGTAGTTTTTTGAAACGAAAGATCCCTCGGATCCGGGCCCTCCACTGGGCCACGGATCAGATGATGAGCGAGGCCCTGTCCCAAATGGAGCTCACCGCCTCCCAGGGGGTGGTGCTGGGATACTTAAGCCGGCAGAGCGAGGCCAAATGCCCCCGGGATATCGAGGAGGCGTTCCACCTGAGCCACGCCTGCACCGCCGGAATCCTGTCCCGGCTGGAAAAGAAGGGCTTCCTGGAATTCAGGCCCGACGAAAATGACCGCCGCTGCAAGCGGGTCTACCTGACGGAAAAGGCCGCCGCCGTCCATGCCCATATGCTGGAGCGTATCGCCGGCATCGAGGCGCGGATGATCCAGGACTTTACCCTGGAGGAGCAGCAGCAGTTCGTGTCCCTGCTGGACCGGGCCATCGCCAATATGGGAAGCCAAGTTATGAAGGAGGAATCGTGATCTATGCTGAAACGTCTGTCCCGCTGCATCCGGGAATACGCCCTCGCGGCGCTGATGAGTCCCGTGTGCATGATCGGGGAAGTGGCCATGGAGGTGCTGATTCCCACGCTGATGAAGGACCTGATCGACAAGGGCATCGATGTGGGAGACATCGGCTTTGTGGCCAGGCAGGGAGGGCTTTTGGCCCTGTGCGCCCTGTGTTCGCTGTGCTTTGGCGGTCTGTCCGCCATTTTGGCCTCCTACGCCGGCACGGGCTTCGCCCGGAATCTGCGCCACGATATGTATTATAAGGTGCAGACCTTCGATTTTGCCAATATTGACAAGTTTTCCACCTCCAGCATCGTCACCCGGCTCACCACCGACGTAGCCAATTTGCAGATGACCTTCCAGATGTCCATCCGCATGGCTATCCGGTGCCCCATGATGCTGGTCCTGGCAAGCATCATGGCCTACCGGATCAGTCCCAAGCTGTGCGTGGTGTACGTGGTGGTGCTGCCTCTGCTGGCGGTGGGGATGGCCGTCTTCGTCACCCTGGTCCACAGCATCTTCGAGCGGGTCTTCAAGACCTACGACAAGCTGAACAACGTGATCCAGGAGAACCTCCACGGCATCCGGGTGGTCAAGTCCTTCGTCCGGGAGGAGAAGGAAACGGAGAAGTTCACCACCATCTCCCAGAAGATCTACGACGACTTCTGCAAGGCCGAGGGCATCATGGCCTTCTCCAATCCTCTGATGCAGCTTTGCGTCTACACCTGCGTCATTGCCATCTCCTATCTCGGCGCCACCTACATCGTGGCCTCCGGCAACAGCGACGCTATGGGCGGCCTGACCACCGGCGGCTTGACCTCCATGTTCACCTACACCACCCAGATCCTCAGCGGTCTGATGATGCTCTCCATGGTCTTCGTGACCCTGACCATGAGCCGGGCGCCCCTGCACCGGACCTATGAGATCCTGGTGGAGGAGCCGGAGCTTCGGGACCCGGAAAACCCGGTGACCGAGGTGAAGGACGGCTCCATCGACTTTGAGAACGTGTCCTTCCGCTACTCCAAGACCGCCGGCCGGGACGCCCTGGAGGGCATCGACCTGCACATTGCCCCGGGCCAGACCGTGGGCATCCTGGGGGGCACCGGCTCCGCCAAGTCCACCCTGGTCCAGCTCATTCCCCGCCTCTACGACGCCACCGGCGGCGTGGTGAAGGTGGGCGGCGTAGACGTGCGGGACTACGACATCCGGGCCCTCCGGGAGCAGGTGGCCATGGTGCTGCAAAAGAACGAGCTCTTCTCCGGCACCATTAAGGAAAACCTCCGCTGGGGCGACCCCAACGCCACCGACGAGGAGCTGATCCACGCCTGCCGCCTGGCCTGCGCCGACGAGTTCATCCAGTCCTTCCCGGACAAGTACGATACCCACATCGAGCAGGGCGGCGCCAATGTCTCCGGCGGCCAGAAGCAGCGGCTCTGCATCGCCCGGGCCCTGCTGAAGAAGCCCAAGATCCTGATCCTGGACGACTCCACCTCCGCCGTGGACACCCACACCGACGCCATGATCCGCAAGGCCTTCCGGGAGGAGATCCCGGGCACCACCAAGCTGATCATCGCCCAGCGGGTGGCCTCCGTGGAGGACGCGGACCTCATCCTCGTCCTGGACGGCGGCCGGATCGCCGCCGCCGGCAGACACGAGGAGCTGCTGGAGACCTCCCCCATCTACCAGGAGGTCTACCGCTCCCAGACGAAAGGAGGGAAGTAAGATGCCCCCTGTCAAATTTCGCGGCGACGGCCATATGGCCAAGAACCCCATGCGGACCCTTGGACGATTGTTCCAGTACATGAGGCCCTACCTGGGCACCATCATCGTGGTATGTGTATGTATCCTGCTGACGACCCTTGCCCAGGTGGCCAGCAACAAGTCCCTGGAATTCCTGGTGGACGACTACGTCACCCCCCTTCTGGGCCAGGCGGACCCGGATTTCGGGCCCCTGATCCGGTTTCTGGTGGGCATGGCCTGCGTGTACCTGGTGGGCATGGTGGGGTCCTTCCTGTCCAACTTCCTGATGATCCGGGTGAGCCAGGGGACCCAGAAAAACATCCGCGACGAGATGTTTTCCCATATGCAGACCCTGCCCATCCGCTATTTCGACGCCCACACCGTGGGCGACACCATGAGCCGCTACACCAACGATATCGACACCCTGCGGCAGATGATCTCCCAGTCCATTCCCCAGTGCATTTCCTCGGTGACGACCATTGTGGTGGTGTTCCTGACCATGCTCTTCACCTCCCCGCTGCTCACGCTGCTGGTCATCTTGTCGGTGGTCGGGATCTTCTACGTCACCCGGGTCATCGCCGGGAAATCCGCCCGGTTCTTCCTGAACCAGCAGAAGGCCCTGGGCGCGGTGAACGGCTACGTGGAGGAGATGATCAACGGCCAGAAGGTGGTCAAGGTCTTCTGCCACGAGGACGTGGCCAAGGGGGAGTTTGACGAACTCAACGACAACCTCCGCTCCAACGCCTTCCAGGCCGGCGCCTATTCCAACATGATGGGCCCCATCAACAACAATTTGGGCTACATTCAGTACGCCATCCTCGCCATCGCGGGCGGCATTCTCTCCGTCGTCTCGGGCCAGGCCGCGCTGACGCCCGCCGCCCTTGCCAGCTTTCTGCTGCTGAGCCGCTCCTTCAATATGCCCATCGGCCAGGTGAGCAACCAGATCAACGCCATCGTCATGGCCCTTGCCGGCGCGGAGCGGATCTTCGAGCTGCTGGACGAGAAGAGCGAGGAGGACCACGGCTACGTCACCCTGGTCAACGCCCACATCGCTCCCGACGGCGCCGTCACCGAGTGCCCCGAGCGGACGGGCCAGTGGGCCTGGAAGCACCCCCACCAGGCCGACGGCACCGTGACCTACGTCCCCCTTCGGGGCGACATCACCATGTACAACGTGGACTTCGGCTACGTCCCGGACAAGACGGTCCTCCACGACGTGACCCTCTACGCCAATCCGGGCCAGAAGGTGGCCTTTGTGGGGGCCACCGGCGCGGGCAAGACCACCATCACCAACCTGATCAACCGGTTCTACGACATTGCCGACGGCAAGATCCGCTACGACGGCATCAACATCAACAAGATCCGCAAACCGGACCTCCGCCGGAGTCTGGGCATCGTGCTTCAGGACACCAACCTGTTCACGGGCACGGTAATGGAGAACATCCGCTACGGCAACCTCAGCGCCACGGACGAGGAGTGCATCCGGGCGGCGAAGCTGGCCAACGCCCACGACTTCATCACCCGTCTGCCGGAGGGCTACGACACCATGCTGACCGGCAACGCGGCCCGTCTGAGCCAGGGTCAGCGGCAACTGATCGCCATTGCCCGGGCGGCGGTGGCGGACCCGCCGGTGATGATTCTGGACGAGGCCACCTCCTCCATCGACACCCGGACGGAAGCCCTGGTCCAGAAGGGCATGGACGCGCTGATGCAGGGCCGGACCACGTTTGTGATCGCCCACCGCCTGTCCACCGTCATGAATTCGGACTGCATCATGGTCCTGGACCATGGCCGCATCATCGAGCGGGGCTCCCACGAGGAGCTGATCGCCCAAAAGGGGACCTACTACCAGCTCTACACCGGCGCGTTTGAGCTTGAATGATCTCGATCGTACCCGAATCCGTTCCAACTGGCCCCCGCCTCCGACGCATCGGAGGCGGGGGTTTCCGCCGCCGATTCGACTGGCGGAGCCATCCAGGCGGGATCGGGGCGGGTCGTTTTCCCCGCCGGCCACCTTTTGGAAACGCCTAAAGAAATACCGGCTGGAAAGCGGGAATATTCCCCTTTTCAGCCGGTATTTTTGCATTTTAGAAGCGCTTTCAGAGAAAACCCCCGGGTCTGGGGCGGGCTCTCGGTTTATACCGCGTTTCGCGGCTCACCGGCCAGGAAGGCGCGGATATTTTCCCAGGTCTCCCGGACGCAGCGGTTCCGGGCCTCCACGCTGGCCCAGGCCAGGTGCGGCGTGATGATCAGCTTCCCGCTGTCCTGAATGGTCAGCAGCGGGTCCTCCGCCGGAAGGGGCTCCTGTTCCAGCACGTCCAGTCCGGCCCCGGCGATCCACCCCTCGGTCAGGGCCCGGTAGAGGGCCCTCTGGTCCACCACCGGCCCCCGGGCCACGTTGATCAAATAGGCCGTGGGCTTCATCCGCCTCAGAGCGTCCTCGTCGATAAAGCGCCGGGACAGGTTGCTCAGCGGACAGTGCAGGGAGATCACGTCGCTCTCGGAAAGGAGCCGGTCCTTGTCCACCCGGAGATAGGGCAGGTCGTGGTCCCGGCCGGTAAGGGAGTGATAGATCACCCGGCAGCCCAGGTCCTGGGCGATCTTCGCCACGCGGGCGCCGATGTTGCCCATGCCCACAATGCCCCAGGTCTTCCCTGCCAGCTCGTAGAAGGGCACGTCAAAGTTGGAAAACCGCCCCTGGGCGCTGTACGCCCCGGACTTCACATACCGGTCGTAGTGCGCCAACTTCTGGGACAGGGCCAGCGCCAGGGCGAAGGTGTGCTGGGCAACCATGGCGGTGCTGTAATTGACCACGTTGGACACCTGGATCCCCCGCTCCCGGCAGTAGGGCAGGTCGCAGTTGTCATAGCCCGTGGCCAGCTCGCAGATGAGCTTCAGCCGGGGTGCCTGGGAGAGCGTCTCCGCCGTCAGAGGGGCCTTGTTGGCGACGACGATATCCGCCTCCCGGACCCGGTCCATGACCTCCTGGGGTGTGACCGTGTTTTCATAGGCGGTGACCGTCCCCAGAGACGCGAAGCAGGACACGTCGATATCAACGCCCGCGCTGTTCCGCTCCAGCAGTACGATGTGCATAATGATGCTCCTTTCACGCGGGAGCCCCAAACGGCTCCCAATTGGTTCCATTATAGCACATCCATCGGCAAAATGGGAGCCCTTTCGCGAAAAAAACATCGCGCCCCGGGTTTCCCCGGGGCGCGGGTTGAAATGGATCGGGCGGTTCCGGGATCGGAGCGAAGCCGCCGCGAAAACAGAGAAGCTCATTCGTAGAAGTAGACGCCCCAATTCCCGACCAGCATATAGGCCCCAACGTTCACTGAACGGTTGAAGTTCTTCTCGTCCGCGAGCCGGTCGATGAAAAGCGTGGAAGCGGAGCCCCGGGCACGGATGGTGATCTCGCTGTCAAGGCTGTTCACATAATCGACCCAGACGGTGCTGTCCTCCACCTGAAGGCTTCCGCCTTGCAGGAGGGTGATGTCGCCGAGGCTCTGAAGCTGGGCCCCACCGGTCAGGGCAAGGTCCTCCATCGCCAGCTCGCCGCTGTACCCCACCGCCAGGGGCTGGCCGCTGACGGTCAGGGTAACGCCGGACGCTCCTTCCAAGCGGCCCTTGACCAGAAGGGGCCGGTCCAGGGTCAAATCCTGGCCCAGGGTCACGGTGACGCCCTCCGGGATCTCCAGCCACTCCTGCTGATCGGTCCCCTGGGCCTCCCGGAGCGCTTCCTCGGTGGAGATCTGGGTCCCGCTCTCCGGGACCGCCGCCGCCACCATAGTCCTGCACGTTATCCGCTCATTGGCTGCCAGGGCCTCATTGCCGGCTTCAAACCGGATCACGCCGACGCCCTCCACCAGGCCCGTGGGCCGGAGGAGAAAAACGGCGTTGGTGACGAAGTCGCGGTTGATCTCCAGGACCCCGTCCACGGCCATGCTTCCGGCGTTCTCAAAGCTGGCGGTCATCGCCAGACTGCCGTCTCTCTCGATCTGCAGGGTCCCCCTGTTGTGCGCCTCGCCGTTGACCATTTGGAAGACGCCGCCGGCATTGACCCGGAAGAAGCCGTAATTCAGCAGGACGCCGGTGCTCTGCTTGGTCGGGTCGCCGCCTTGCTTCACCGTCAGATTGCCCCGGTTCACCAGCTCGCCGCCGTAGATCGCGTCCCGGAGGATCATCTCGCCCTCGTTCCAGAGCACAGTCTCGTCCCCAGAGACTGTCAGCTCCGCCTGGGCGTAGTTGAACAGCCGCTGAACATTCACGGCCCCGTTGAGCTTCCCCCGGTTCACCACCAGGGCCGCGGTCAGCTCCGCGCCGTCCAGAGTCAGGGAGGCTCCCGGTTGAATGAGGATGGCCGCCTCGGTTTCCAGGGGAGCCATTAAAGTAATGTCTCCCGCCACCTTCACGGCGGACTGGCCGCCGGCCAAGACGCCCAGAAGCTGCCGCGCATTGCTGACCGTTGTAGCGGAGGCGAAGGTCATTTTCTCCCGGCTGGCGTAGATACAACAGTAAACGTTCCAGCCGTCCTCCGACACCTCCAGATCGCCCTCCCTGTCCAGCAGGGCGACATCGGCATAGACCTTGCCGCCGTTCGGCGCGGCGATCTTGCCGCCGCCGCTGACGGTGAGGATATTCTGCTCGCAGTTCAAAACGGCGTTTTCGCCGGAGAGCTCCACCTGGCCGCCGTCCACCGTGAGATCTTTCTCCGAGGTCAGATCGGCCCCGTCGGCAATGGACACCTGTCCCCGGATCGTGGCGCCCTCGCAAAGGAATAGGCCGCAGCCGGACCCTATGGTCACCTCGCCCTCCGGGCCCACCAGCACCTCCCCGCTTTCGACCCGGAGGTAGCCGCCTTCCGCCAGGGTCAGGGGCTTATCAATGACCAGCTCCGACGCGTCCTGGAACTCCGTGTACGTCGCAAGGACAATGCTGCCCACTTCGGGGTCTTCCAGGGCAGAAAGAAGCTCCTCCTTCGAATAGCCACTTTCGATGCGCGCCAGCCTGCCCTGGGGAACGGAGGCCGTCGGTTCCGTTCCGGCGGTCTGGTGGGTGGGGGCGGTCCCCGCCGTTGTGCCGGCGGTGGAGGGCCCGGAGGGTGCCTCCCGTCCTCCCAGCATCAGGGGGAGGGCAATGGCCACTGCCACCGCCGCCGCGCCGGCGCAGGCGATCAAAGCGATCCGCCCGCCCCGTCCGAAACGGGGCCCCGACGCCTTGGACGGCGTATCCCTCCCCTCCGGGAGGGGCTTGGGAGCCTCCTGTTCCTCCTGGACCGGCAGTTCTTCCTTGGGAGGCACCGGGACCGGCTCCTCCTTGGGAGGTTCTTTCTTGGGTGGTTCTTTCCTGCGCGGTTCCTTCTTAGGCGGTTTCTTCTTGAGGCGCTCCGCATCGGGCTTGGGTGTCTCCTTGGGAGCCTCCGGCTCCTTTTCCGGGAGCGCCGCTTCCTTTTCGGGCGCTTCCGGCTTGGGCGCCTCCCGGGCAGGCTCGGGCCGCGTCTCCTTGGGAGGCTCCGGTTGGGCCTCCTGAGCCGGTTCTGTCTTGATCTCCCGAACCGGCTCGGGCGGGGCGGGCTGGCCCTCGTCCCGGGGCTCCGGCTGGGGAGCCATGTAGTCCGGGCCGTAGAGGACTTGGGGCTTCACCGGCACCGGCACCCCCTGGTACAGCGACGCGTAAAATTCCCGGACCGACCGGAAGCGCCGGGTGGGCTGGAGGCCCATGCCGTAGAGCAGACTCAGCTCCTGGGCCTCCGTCAGGTCGGCCCCCAGCTTTCGCGGCGGGACCAGCTCATCCTCGCAGATCCGGTCCAGCGCCTGGGGCGGAGTCACGCCTGTGAGGCAGTAGTAAAGGGTGGCTGCCAGGGAGTAGACGTCGGTCCAGGGTCCCTGGCCCTTGTGCTGGTACTGCTCCACGGGGGAGTATCCCTGCTTCAAGACGATGGTCATCGTCTCGTTGCCCCGGGCGGCGGACTCCCGGGCGCAGCCGAAGTCCAGGAGCCGGACCATTCCGTTTTCCAACATCAGATTGTCGGGGCTGATATCCCGGTGGATCAGGCCCAACGCGTGCATGGACTCCAGTGCCCCGAACAGCGGCTCCACCATGGGCAGCAGCTCGGCGGCGGGGATCCTGCCCCCCTTCTGGGCCACCAGCTCCTTGAAGGTGGTGCCGTCCACATATTCCATGACGATGTAGGCGGTGTTGTTCTCCTGGAAATAGTCCCGCACCGCCACGATCTGGGGGGTCTTATCCATCCGGGCCATGGTCCTGGCCTCCCGGATAAAGCGCTCCCGGCCCTTATCAAAGCCCTGGCCCGCCACGCCGGTAAAGCAGCTCACCGCCGTGGATACCCCGGAGTTCCGGGACACACGGTTGACAGGATAGTATTCCTTCACCGCCACCCGCAGTTCCAGACGGGTGTCCAGGCCGATATAGGTGATGCCGAAGCCTCCCTCGCCCAGGACCCGGCCCAGCAGATAGCGGTCCGCCAGCAAGGTCCCCGGCGGAAGCTGATGGGGCTGGGGGGCGTAGCTGCCGCCGGTGAGCCCGCAGTTGGGGCAGGGCTCCCCGGGCTCGACGGGGGTCATGCAGTAGGGGCAGTAATGTTTCTCCATTTACTTCCCTCCCTTCCGGATCACGGGACCAGCAGGAAGATCTGCCAGTTGTAGCTTCCCGCGCCGTAGTCAAAGTACCGGGCGATTCCGAGACGGGAGTAGTACTCTCCCTTGTACTGGGGGCGCTCCTCGTCGTCGATGGCCGGGGCGAACCTCTCGGTGAGAATATCCTTCATGTTTTGGTAGTCGATGAGGCCGTAGAGGCAGTAGACATAGGTATACTCCCCCAGGCCCGCGTCGTCCAAGGCGGTGTCCCAGTCCCGGCCATCGGGACGGGCCTCGCCGTTGTACTCCTCCTGGGCCAGGATGGAGGCGGCGTCCATCAGCACCGTGTCCGGCTGAATGGCCGGGGCGCTGGAGGGACGGACCGCGTTCATGGCGTCGCAGACGTCGCAGGCGGTGATCCAGAAGTCGGCGGCGGTGTCGTCATAGGAGGCAGTCCAGCCGGCGATGGCGCCGCCCCGGCTCTGGCAGAGGCTGTAGTCAAAGCGGCAGTTGGGCGGCAGCTCCACGGTGGCGCCGCGACGGACCCCCGCGTCGGCCCCTTCCGCGATCCAGACAACATCGTAGTTCGACGAAGCCCATTTTACCGTCGCCGGCAGGGTCAGGCTGGTCTGCTGGTCGGAGAGCGCCACGACCACGGCGTTCCCTTCCTCGGTCACCAGATAGACCGTGCCATCCAAAGCGACGCAGCTCTCAACCGCGCCGAAACCCGTCTCGGCGCCGCGGCGATATATCTTGACTCCCCCGGGCAGTCTCCAGCCGGAGGTACTGTCACTCTTGCCTACGAGGACGGCCCGGAGGCCCGTGTTGGCAAAGGAGTCGCTCTTGCACGACACGCTGGACCACGCGAACACGAGCTCCATGCCCTCGCAGTCGGCAAAGGCGCCGGCACCAATGTCTTCCACGCTCGTAGGCAGCAGGAGCCGCTTGTAGACCTGCTCTCCGGCGAAGGCCCTGTCGCCAATGGCGGTGATGCGCACGCCGTCATACTCGTCGGGAAGGCTTGAGATCTCGTCGTCCCCGGTGTACCCCACCAGGATGGCGTGATCGCCGTCTACCACGATCAGGAAACCGTCTTCATCCTCGTAGGTCTGCTTGGTGGGCTCCTGGGTGGGCTCCTGAGTGGGTTCCTCCGTGGGCTCCTCCGTAGGCTCCTGGGTGGCGTGGGTCTGGGGCGGCCGGGTGGCGTGGGTCTGGGTCTGGGGCGGCCGGGTGGAATAGGACTGGTACGAGGGGCTGGGGTCCCTCCGGGACCCGACGATCGCGCCGATGATCAGCGCCAGACCCACCACCGCCGCCAGGGCGATGCCGCCGAAGATCGCGGCCTTCTTGGCCGTGATGTCGTGCATCAGGCACCAGAGCTCGATCTTGCCCCGCAGCCCCGTCGGTCCCTCGGGAACGGGCGCGGGCTTGGGCTCCGGCGTCGGCGTGGGCGTCGGAGCGGGCGTGGGCGTGTACGGTCAGGTGAAGGAGTTTTTGGGGTAACGCGGAACGGGGC
>CANQQO010000059.1 GCA_947625965.1 uncultured Oscillospiraceae bacterium | reverse complement strand
TTTTCCATAGCGGAATAGCCTGTTATCCACATTTCCATGACGCAACAGGTCAGCCGCCCCGCTGCGCCCGTTTCTGTTCTATGAATTTGACATACACATTAGAAGTGCTTAAATGTCGGTATAGTGCGTATTTTCGGGCTTCCCCGCCATTTTTGATGATCGCAATAGCGCCGCCCGTTTGGGCGGCGCTCAGGCTGTTGAGATACCCCGGCATTGCATCAGGCAGGGCCGGGGTTTGGCGCTGATGGCCCTCATGAGACTGCTTGGGGGAGGGCATGGAGGAGCTCTGCGACGGTTACAGAGGCAATTCACACAGAGATGCTCCGTTACGGGGAGACGGCACTGGAGGGTAGAAGTGAAACTGGTCCGCTGATCGTAGCGGAGATCCGCGTTTTGGGCTTTTCTCGCCCGTATGCGCTGAAGAAGGACGTTTGTTGTGCAATATGCAAATATTCGGACGTATATTCAAGTGATATTTTGTAAAACTGACAAAGCCGAAAATATGGACTTTTTGCGTCCAAAATGTTAAAATATCCTTAACACCGGAGTATTTTGGGAAATATTCCTCCTCCGGCGGGCGTTTCGCCAGACTCGTGCGATCGCCCAACGCCCCGCCCCGGCGGGAGCCCATTTTTGAAAGGACGTTGGACCTATGAAGCATTCCACCAGCAGGCTTCTCGCCCTGCTTCTGACGCTTTGCCTGCTTGTTGGCCTTGTCCCCGCTGCGGTGTTCGCCCAGTCGGAGCAGCCAAGCGGCAGCCGTCAGATCCAGGCCGAGGAAGTCGAAAATTTCTCCCAGCCCGAATGGGAGAATACCGGTTCCCTCAGTGCGGACCGGCCAGCTCCAACCTACTCCGATGATGATATGGTGATCGTTATCGTGGAGCTGGAGGCACCCTCCGTTTTGGAGCAGTACAACACCGTGAGTACCTACAGCGTTTCGAACCAGTCCGCAGGCGAGGCCCTGGCAAGCTTTATGGCTACCCAGGACGCCCAGGATGCGGCGGAAGAGCTGCGCACTGCTCAGGAGCCTGTGATCAGCGCCATCCGCGCGATGGCAAATCCCATTGCCACGATCTCTACGCAGGATGATGAGGATGACCTGGTGCTGTGGCGGTGGACCAAGGCGTTTAACGGCCTGGCTGTGAAGATCCCCTACGGGATGTTGGACGAAATTCGTTCGCTGGAGGGGGTACGCAATGCCCATGTTCAACAAACTTATGAACTTCCTGAAGTCATGCCTGGAACGGGCGACGCTGGCTACAGCTACAACCTGGTAAATCTCCAGAAGGCGTGGGACGAAGGTTATACTGGTAAGGGCATGGTGGTTGCTGTGCTGGACACCGGCCTGGACCTTGACTACGCTTCCTACTCAGTCGATGCTCCCGGCTCAGAGCTGGGCTATGAGAATGTAACGCGGATCCGCCACACCCATGAGGCATTCCGGGAGGATTCCTTCAAAAGTGACAACTACAAGGACTTCATCCGCTACAATCAGGGCGCGATGATGGATACGGTGGACCGGCTGGGGACCCAGCTCAACGCTGCCCGCCTTCGTTCCGCCGGTATTGCCGCTGTGTATAAGAACTCCAAGGTCCCCTTTGCTTTCGACTATGCCGGTACGGTGGACCCGGAAACCCTGGAGGTCCTCGACGGCGACTTCAATGTCTATCCCAAACAAGAGGGCGACGAACATGGCACCCATGTTTCCGGTACGATCCTGGGCTACGCCAAGACACCCGACGGCGGCGTAAAATTCTCCGGGGTAGCCCCCGACGCCCAGCTTCTGATGATGAAGGTGTTTGACGATGAGGGCGGCATGGCCGCCGAGTCCATCATGCTCAATGCGCTGGAGGACGCCATGCTTCTGGGCGCCGACGTGGTGAACATGAGTTTAGGCTCCAACAACGGCTTCGCCTTCGATGATTCCTTACAGCACCTGGTCTGCGAAGAGCTGAAGGAGGCCGGCATTATCATGATGACCTCCTCCGGCAACAGCCAGTACTCTGCTTATAACAATCTCTTCGGCGGCTACAATTTGGCCGAAGATCCGGATGTCTCCATGGTCAGCTCCCCGGCGGTGTACGCCTCCAACCTGGCTGTGGCATCCAGCAACAGCGTGGTTACGGTCGTTCCCTACCTGAAGTGGACCGATGGCTCGCAAACTTACGATGCAATTTATGTTGATAACCATCCCAATCTCCTGTTCCGTACCACGCTGACGGAGGATTATATTCAGGAGATGGGTCAAGATCATGGCCTGGAGCTTATTTTGGTGGATGGCGAAGGCACCTGGCAAGATTACTATGACGCCGGTTTCCGGAACTATTACGGCTACGGTGAGAAAGGAAAGACCGGCATCGCCCTGGTCAAGCGGGGTGGACTGAGCTTCGAGGAGAAGGTAAATAACGCCTATTCCTTCCGCTGGAGCAATTATGAGGGCGGAAAAATGGTCACTGGCGGCGTTTTGGGCGTCATTATCTATGACAGCGATCCCAGCTCCGAAGAGATGATCTATATGTCCGGCGTGGAAAACACCACCATGCCTTCCTGCTTTGTCTCCGGTAAGGCCGGCGCCGCCATGGAAGCCGCCGCACGGCAGGGCAGCGCTTGGCTCTCTGAGGTGGAGCGGACCGACCGGCTGGAAGGTATGCCCAGCGGCGGCGGAATGAGCAGCTTCTCCTCCTGGGGTACCGGCCCCAGCCTGGAGCTGAAGCCGGATATCACCGCCCCCGGCGGCAATATCTGGTCCTCTGTCTTTGACCGGAGTTACGACATTGACAATACGCCGGGCGATCACTACGATTATAACGGCGATTACGCCATGATGAGCGGTACCTCCATGGCCTCTCCCCATATGTCCGGTATCGCCTCTCTGGTGCAGCAATACATCAAGGAGGATCTGAGGACCGTCAGCCGGGATCAGCGGGACGAGATCGCCAGCGCCCTGCTGGTGAGTACGGCGCAGCCCGTTTTGCAGAGCGACGGCGAGACCTATGCCTCTCCCCGCCATCAGGGCGCCGGACTGGTCAACGTGGGCGCCGCGGTGACGAGTCCCGCTTACATCAGCGTCGAGGGCCAGACTGTGGGCAAGCTGGAACTCAAGGACGACCCCAACTGGACCGGCTCGTTCCCCTTCTCCTTTAACATTAACAGCCTGAACGATTCCGCTGCTTACTCTGTCAAGCTAGTGCTCCAGCGGCCGGGGACCAAGGTGGAGGATGGCTACACGCTGACCCTGACCGACGATGTGACCATCCGCACCGAGGATCTGGGCACTTACACCGTGCCTGCCGGCGGCACGACCACCGTCAGCGGCACCATCTCCCTCACCCCCGATGAAATCGCGGAGCTCAAGGCGCTGTTCCCCAACGGCACCTTCCTGGAGGGCTTCATCATCCTGACCAGCAGCACCGCTCCCCAGCTCGGCCTGCCCTTCCTGGGTTTCGTGGGCGACTGGACCGCTGCCCCCATCTTCGACCGTGCCTCCTGGGCCGGCGCCACCGCCCAACTGGTGGAGGACCACTGGGTGTACGATGTGGAGGAGGACTATAGCTGGGGCATTTCCGTGGCCAGCTACTACACCGGCGCCGATTTTATCGACTTGGGCTTCAATCCCTGGGCTGCCGGCGGCATCGAGGAGTACCACCCCGGCAACTTTACTATTGCGCCAGGCACAGGCATTATCCAGGATGTAAATAACCTGGTCCTTTACCAGCTCCGGGACGCCAAACTCCTGGTCATCCAGGTCCGGGATGCCGAAACGAATGATCTTTACTTCATGACCTACGGCACCGAAATACCCAGAACCAGCACCGAGACGGATGTGGCCATTCCCTATCTGGCGCAAAAGCTGCTCACCTGGGGCGGAACGGACCTAGACGGCAACCCCCTGCCCAACGGCACGGAGTGCATTTACAGCGTTCTCGCCTTTGGCGACGGCGACTATCCCATGGGCGTGGATGAGCTGGGCCCCTACACCGATTATTCCCAGATCGATCTGGATGACCCGGATACCTGGCCCACCTTCAACGGCCACAAGATGGATATGACCGGCGACGTGTTCTCCTTCCCAGTCCGTATCGATACGGAAGCGCCCAAGCTGGTGAATAGCGCCGTGTCCTGCTATACCCAGGACGGGAAGACCTTCCTCTCCGGCACCGTCACCGACAACGGCGCCCTGGCCGCCGTTATGGTTTATCCCCAGGTCGTGCGTACCTACAATATGGAGCGGAACCCCTACGCCGATCCCAGCTATGCAGAGACGAGCATTGACCGCTCCAGTCCCTTCCTGGCCCAGGTCATCTGGGACGAGGCCCTGGGCGAGTACACCTTCCAGGTGGATGTGTCCAATTACGAACACGTTGAAAGTCACCCCGGCGAAAATGAAACCTATAACTTTACATTTACTGGCAACGTGTTCATTGTGGCCGGCGACTACGGCGGAAATGAGCGGACCTACGCCGCCCCGGTCAACGCCTCCAAGGGCATTACCCTGGTGCCCACCTCTGCCCAACTGTTCCTGGATGGGGAGGAGGCGGAGTCCGGCTTCACGCTGGAGGTGGTCTACAATTCCGACGAGGAGCCCAAGCCCCCGCTGACGTTCGTCTCCAGCGATCCTGCCGTGGCCACCGTGGATGAATACGGCCATATCCAGGCAGTTGGCCTGGGTCAGGCGGTGATCACCGTCTCCAATGGCGTGGATTCCGCCGTCTGCGTGGTGGCGGTCCGGGAAAAGCAGACCCAGGTGATCGATTTCCGCCTCTCCATCGATCATTTTGAGACGATACGGCCCGACGGCGCCATCATCGTCAAGGTCATGGATCTGGAGCCTGCGGATGTGGACATTAAGGAGATCAATTGGGAGGTCTTTGAGGACGATCCCGATCTTTATTCCGGCCTAGTCGATGTCTCAAAATACGGCGGCGATGGCCTGACCGGCTCCATTCAGCTTTTGTACGATACCAACGAGGAGCTCCCGATCCCCGGAAGCACCGGAACTCTGCGCGTGACGATCAACGGCGTTGCCCGGGAGATGACCTTCAAATGGGCAGACCTATACCAGAGCGCGGAGGAGGACGGCCTCATCTCCGACACCTCCTACACCGGCGAGCAGACCATCTATGTGGCCGAGGGCGAAGCGGCCCAGTTGATCGCCAAATACCGTGCCAATACCCATGATTTCCTGCCGGTGGCCCTCTATACTGCCAAGGGCAGCATTGAATCCTACGGCAGTAACAACAACCCCACGGAACCGGCGGAGGGCCTGAAGCTCTACGGCCCCGACTTTACCAGCACCGGCGCTCCCTGGGACGGCCAACTGGTGGCGGAGCCCGGCTATGTCCTGCCAGAGACCATTCGGGTCTTTACCAGATACGGTGATGGCGGGGAGAGTGAAATGATCGACTATGGCTATAGCCACCCGTTTACTTATGACAGTGAAACTGGTGAGATCCATGTGGCATACTCCCCCTATGGCAGCGACAGCACCCTGGTCATTCGTGCCGATGGCGTCTCCCAGCCGGGCGCTCCCGGCGGCGTGATGGGCGGCCAGACCTGGACCCGGCCCGACGGACTCTACGGCCCCTTCGACTGGACCTGGGTCTCCGGCGTGGAAGGGACCCTGGAAACCTTTGAAAATGAGCTGATCGGCGGCTATACCATTAAGAACGGCGCGCGGTTCACCGCCAACGGCCCCGGCGTCAGCTATCTGCGGGCCACCAGCAAGGACGGGAAGTACACACTGGACTTTGCGGTGGTGACAGAGCCCAAGACTGCAAGCACCATCTCCGTTGCCCCCACCACTGCGGCGGGCACCGCGCTGAACGGCCACGAGCTGACCATGGACGTCGGCGCCTCGGAGACTGCGAACATCGTCCTAAGCCCCATGCCCACGGAAGAGGTGGATCAGGAGCTCATCTGGACCTCCTTCGATCCTGACGTGGCGACGGTGGATGCCAACGGCGTTATTACCGCAGTTGGCCCCGGCTATGCCTACATTCGGGTGCTTTTGGCAAATCGGGATGCTGATGGCGAACCGATCGAGACTTACATCATTGTTCATGTGCTGGGCGATGTGCCCACGCCGCCGGGCCCGGATGAGCCTGTGAATCCGCCCGTGAATCCGCCCGTGATTCCGCCTGTGGACTCGGGCTATGAGATCACCGACGGCAATGGCAACAACTGGAACGGTACCGGCGATTCCGGCCTGACCTTCCAGGCGAACGGCCCCGCTTCCGGCCTGATGGGCATCTATGTGGACGGCAAGCTGGTGCCTCCCGGCAGCTACACCGTGAACCCCGACGGTTCCGTGACGCTGTCTCCCGCGTACCTGGCGACCCTGACCAGCGGCGCTCATACCATCACCATTCAGTACGCCAACGGCTCCGCCACCGGCACCTTCACGGTCCGCAGCACCGGCGCGACCCACGATTCGGCAAATGACACCCCCAAGACCGGCGACACCGCTCTGCCCGCCCTTTGGGCCGCAGCCCTGGTGTTCTCCTCCGCCCTGGGGATGGCGATCCTGGTTCCCGGCGCGAAGAAGTACCTAAAGAAGTGATCCCCCGCGAATCAAAAGCCGCCCACCCGCAAGGGTGGGCGGTCAGTCTTTCGCCAAGCCCCGGCATTGCATCAGGCAATGCCGGGGCTTGGCGCGGGGATATGGGACTCTGCTTTGCTATGTTTTTTTCAGGTTCTATGTCAATCGTTGGGGTAGAGAAAAAGTTGCAATCATACCAGATCAAGTTGGGGCATCCGTTCAGCACGATTTTTGTGTTTGTCAGGCGACGGCATAGAGGATCCTGTTTCTGAAACAAACCCGTTTTAGAACTTTTATTGTTGCAGCCCTCTATGAAGCCGTTGGGCCAGGGTTCAGGCCCCAATTTCGGCGGCCCGCCGCCCAACACCATCGGAGTCCGGGTTTTGGGGGTTATTCGTTGGGGACCGGCTCTAAAAAGGCGTGGAAGTGCCGCATGGGCAGGGTGCGGCCCCGAACGATGCGCATATTGGGGATGGATTCCCGGTCCTCATAGAGCGCCTTCACCGCCGCGATCACATAGTCCAGATGCTCCCGGCTGAGTTGACTCCGATTCACCGCGAAGCGCACCACGTTGCACAGCTCCTCCTGCTGTTCCGGGGTTTTCAGGTCGTACTCCATGGAGTAGTCCCCCAATTCCGAAGTGCGGATGCCGTAGCGCCGAATCAGCTCGATGGAGAAGCCCTGGCCGGCGAAGGTGTCGTGGCCCCGCTTGCCGTCGAAGAACTGGTTCATGTCGATGTACACGCCGTGGCCGCCCGCAGGGAGGACCACGCCCTTCACCCCAGCCTTGTAAAAGCCCTGGGCCAGGTATTCGCACTGCTCCACCCGTGCCTTTTGGTAGCGGAAGCTGCACTCCTCATACAGTCCGGCGGCCAGAGCCATAATGTCCCGGCCGGACATCCCGCCATAGGAATCGTTTCCGTAGCAGGAGATCTGCTTGACCTTCAGCAGCACGCCCACGTCGGTTTTCACGGTACCGTCGGGGTTAAAATCGGAGAATTTCCGCCAGAAGCGGCCCCGGTCCCGGAAGGCCAGCATCCCGCCCATATTGGCGTGGCCGTTTTTCTTGGCGGACATGGTGAAACCGTCGCAGTAGGAGAACATCTCGGTGGCGATCTCGGCGATGGATTTATCGGCGTAGCCATCTTCATTGGCCTTGATGAAGTAGCAGTCTTCCGCCCAGCGGGCCACGTCGAAAAGGAAGGGAATGTCGTATTTTTCCGCCACCTTGGCCGTCTCCCGAATGGAGCGCATAGACACCGCCTGGCCGCAGACCGTGTTGTTGGTAATGGTGGTGTAGATCAAGGGCACGTTTTCCGGCCCCAGGGCCTGGATCAGCTTTTCCAGCTTTTCCACATCCATGTCTCCCTTGAAGGGGTTCTTTTCGTACACGCCCCCCTCCGGGACCTGGTAGAGCAGTTCCTTCCGGTACAGGTTCCGAGGGACGGAGCCCATCTGCTTGATGTTTCCTTCGGTGGTGTCGAAGTGACCGTTGGAGGGAATGGTGAACACCTTCCCCGGGCAGCGCCGAGACAGGATCCCCCGGACGATTTCAAAAAGCACCGATTCCGCCGCCCGCCCCTGGGGCAGCAGGAAGGCGTTGGGCCGCTCCATCTGGGCCGCGCCGCCGTTAAACAGGCCCCCTTCGTACTCGCACAGGTACAGCTCGTCCATCAGCCGGTCCATGTCGGCGCAGCCGGTGCGAATCAGGTCGATGGAGCGTTTCCAGTTTTTCTCGCCGCCCCGCTCAAACACATCCCGGAAGGCGTCCAGCAGAACATAGTAGCCCTTGTTCCGGCCGTAGGACTCGTCGCCCAGGAGCATGGCGGCCCACTGGTAATCGGTCATGGCGGTGGTGCCGGAGTCGGAGAGCATATCCACCGTCAGCATACCAGCGGGAAAGGCAAATTCGTTGTAGTGGGTGGCTTTCAGGGCCCGCTCTCGCTGCTCCTGGGTCACCTCGGGCACATTCCGGCTCACATAGGTCACCGCAGCCGGCGCGGTCACATGCAGGGGATATTCCATTTTCAATACCTCCGTTGCGTCGTTTTATTTACGGCGGCGGCTGCGCAGTTCCTCCCTGGGAACGCAGGGCTCCGCCGGTTCAGCACACTCTGGAAAATCCGCGAGGATCAAATGCCGCATTTACACAAAAAGTTCCTTACCTGTTTATTCGCTGCCCGCAAAACCGTTGGTTTATTAGCTTTTCTTCCATATCGCTGCATTATTTCATTTTTGCGGCGCCGCGATTACGGAATTGCCGCGAAGACGGCTTTCATGTCCGCCTCCGCGGCGCCGTCGGTATTGATCAGAATGTAGGTGATGCCGCTGCCCTTCCAGGTGATCTTCAGGTAGAGCTCCTCGCCGCTGCGGATCGCCGTCAGGGTGGCGTTTCTGCCGGAATCCAGCTCCTCCGTCTTTTCCTCGGCGCCGTAGAGACCGGAAAAGTCCTCCTCCTCAGCGGCGGCCCGGAGGTCGTACTCGTGCCCGTCAAACTGGAAGGTAATATCCGCGATCCGCTGATAGAGGATGGCGTAGGCGACCTCTTCGGCGCCTGCCGGGGCGTTGATCCGGATGCCCAGCCGGGCCTCGTATTCCGCCGCGCTGTCCACCGGCTCCAAGGGATTCACCATCTGACTGATCGGCCCCTCCGTGCCGCTCGAAGCTTGGGTTTCTGTGCCCGCCGCTCCCTGCGCCGCGCAGGCCACACAGGAGAGCAGCATCAGCGGGATGAGCAGGATCGATAGAAGCTTTTTCATTGAAACAGACCTCCGTTTCCGACTGATGGATATGCCAAATCTTCCTTGGCGCAATTATACCATGACGCAAAGCGGAATGGTATCATATGTCATCTTTTTCGGTTCCGCCCGCAGGGGCGGGAGAAAAAGACTAAAAATCAAAGTGTAATAGCCGCCTTGCGGCTATTATAGCACGTTTTGCGCTGTTTTCAAGAATTTTATTGAAAGAACCAAAAAAGAAAAGGCTCACCATGAAAGTGGTGAGCCTTTTTTTATTTTGTCGCAGATTTGCGTAACCTGCGATACCGAACGATACTCTATCGTGCGTATATTCTACCACATCCCCATGATTTTTTCAATAGGTAAGGGGCATTTTTTGCAGTAAAATTTTCGTTGGGAGGGTTGGCTTTTGGCATTTCCCGGGCTGCGGGTGCGAGATCCCAAGCCTTATCGCAGTCAGATGGGCAGTCAGCAGGCCCTACGCACATTTTATAATTCAGGAGGAAGAACGATGCCTAAGAAAGGTGAAAACATTTTTCAAAGAAAAGACGGACGCTGGGAGGCTCGCTATATTAAGGGATATGAGCTTTCCGGGAAGCTAAAGTATGGGTTTTGCTATGGCAGAACCTACAAGGAGGCGAAGACGAAGGTGGAGCAGATCAAGGCGGCCCTACTGAACAACAAGCCCCTTCCTGTGGCGGGAAACCGGCACCGCTTTGCGTTCTTCTGCGAAGAATGGCTCCGGATGCAGAAGACCAGGATCAAGGAATCCACCTATGTAAAGTACGATTCGACGCTGGCCTGCCATATCCTCCCCAAGCTGGGAGGCTGCTATCCCCTGGGGATCAGCACACAGATCGTGGAGGCGTTTAAGGCGGAGCTGCTGGATGAGGGCCTCTCTGTCCAGAGCGTAAAGAATACGTTGATGGTTTTGCACGCGGTTCTGCGTTATACAGCGGAACAGTACCCCGGTGTATTTCCGGCGGTGGACATCCGCTATCCCAAAGAGCCGAAGAAGGAACCTCGGGTCCTGACGCTGGACGAGCAGCGGCGCTTTATGGCCTATCTGCAGGAGAACATGGACGAGTGTAAGTTCGGCGTGCTTCTGGCGCTGATGACCGGTCTTCGGATCGGGGAGATCTGTGCGCTGAAATGGGAAAACCTGTCCCTGCGGAGCAACACGATCCGAGTCAACGCCACCATGCAGCGGCTTAAAAATATGGACGGAGACGGAAGCGGAAAGACAAAGATCCTGATCGGTAATCCCAAGAGCGACACATCGATCCGGACGATCCCTTTATCGGATGATGTGGTAACCCTCTGCCAGATGAACGATCCACACCACCTAAACGCTTACGTGCTGACCGGGACGGAGGATTATATGGAGCCACGCAAGCTGCAACGAAGGCTCAAGAAATACACGCAGGACTGTGGGCTGGAAGGCGTTCATTTTCACACCTTGCGCCATACCTTTGCGACCCGCTGCATGGAGGTTGGGTTTGAATTGAAGTCGCTTTCGGAGGTCCTTGGCCATGCAAAGACCTCGACAACGCTGGATCGCTATGTTCACTCCTCTTTGGATGTGAAACGGATCAACATGGCAAAACTGGCGCTGGCGGGTATTTGAATGGGTAGTCAAACTTTTTAGTCAAACGAAAAAAGCAGGGAATGCCGTATGGGCATTCCCTGCAAAAACGTTATGGATCCCTAGCTTTTCAGCCAGTTTCGCTTCCAAAGCACGCTCCTTGTCGCAGGTTACGCAAATCTGCGATATTCAGCGGCTGGATCTGCTCTGGCATTACAGAGTTTTCCCTTTGCGGCAGGCTGCTATGCGCTTTAGGACTGGGAAAATGCGTATGCCTACCAGGCGGAAATCAGAGCGAGAGCCGCACAAAACGGTTAGGTGTACGAAGATGGACCTCCGAACAGGTTTCTTGTTGGGAGGAAGATCGTTCTGATGCTCGTCGGGCGTGCAGGCGCCGAAACGATCAGGAAGCTGAACATGACCGACAGCGACATCGGTGTTTTGCACCGAATGAATCATAATATTTTGGCAGGAGCCTCCTGAGAGCAATCGGGGGGGGGTAAATAGATCCTGACTCTGGCGAAAGGAGGCCTGTAAAATGAAGGAAGCATATGAGGCTCCCCGGTTGGAGATCATCGAGTTCGAGGCGGAGGATGTTATCACGACCAGTGGTGTGTTGGAATAACAGCGGCGTCA
>CANQQO010000058.1 GCA_947625965.1 uncultured Oscillospiraceae bacterium | reverse complement strand
CCAGGTACACGCCCTGGCAAAAAATGATTGAAATGGGTTTGCCGTCTGCGGACGGCAAACTCGGAAAGGCTTTTTGACAAGCTGTGCGCCGCCCCGTGAGGGGCGGCGCTTTTTTCGTCCCTTTCGAGAGCGCATTTCGAAGGGAGCGACCAGTGAAGGATTTTACAGTCTGTTTTCTTTTTCTTTAATTTTTATTCAGACCGACTCAATACAATATCCCCGTTGGGAGGCGATTGCGTGTACCGTCACGAATGGAAAATCGAGATCAGCCCTTTGGATCTGCTGGAGCTGCGGATGCGGCTTCGGGCGGTCTGCCAGCCGGACCCCCATGCCAGGAACGGAGCTTACCGGGTGCGGAGCCTTTACTTCGACACCCCGGAGGACACGGCCCTGCGGGAAAAGCTGGACGGCCTGGACCGGCGGGAGAAGTTCCGCGTCCGCTACTATAACGACGATCTCAGCCAGATCCACCTGGAGAAAAAATCCAGGCTGAGGGGCCTGGGCCGGAAGGACCAGGCGGCGGTGACGGCGGACCAGATCCGGCGGCTGCTGGCCGGGGACCTGGACTGGATGGTTCCCACCGGGGAGCCTCTGATTCAGGAGCTGTACAGCGCCATGCGCGGCGGAAGGCTGGAGCCCAAGGTCCTGGTGGATTATCTTCGGGAGCCCTTCCTCTACGAGGCCGGAAATGTCCGGGTGACCCTGGACACCCGCATCCGCACCGGCCTGGACCCGAAGGGCTTCCTGGACCCGGGGGCCGTTACGCTCCCGGCGGGCGACGCGCCCTGCCTGATGGAGGTCAAGTACGACCAGTTTCTCCCGGATATCATCCGGGACGCCGTGGCCCTCCCGGGCAGACGGGCCGCCGCCTTTTCCAAATACGCGCAATGCCGTGTCTACGGTTAAAAAGGAGTGTACCAATATGAATTTCAATGACATCTTCAAATCCAGCTTCCTGGAAAACGTCTCCGCCGTCAGCATCCTGGATATGGTCCTGGCTCTGGTGCTGGCCTTCGGGCTGGGAATGTTCATCTTCCTGGTGTACAAGAAGACTTATACCGGCGTGATGTACTCCTCCAGCTTTGGCGTCACCCTCATCGCCCTGACGATGATCACCACCCTGGTCATTTTAGCGGTGACTAGCAATGTGGTGCTGTCCCTCGGCATGGTGGGCGCCCTGTCCATCGTCCGGTTCCGCACCGCCATCAAGGAGCCCCTGGACATCGCCTTTCTCTTCTGGTCCATCGCCGTGGGCATCGTCCTGGCGGCGGGAATGATCCCTCTGGCGGTCATTGGCAGCGTGGTCATTGGCTTGATCCTGCTGGTGTTCGTCAACCGGAAGCCCCAAGGACAGCCCTATATTCTGGTCCTCCGCTGCGACGGCCACGACAGCGAGACTAAGGCCCGGGCCTACCTGGAAAAAATGACCTGCCGCTGCGCCGTCAAGAGCAAGACCGCCCAGGCCGGCTCCGTGGAGCTGAATCTGGAGGTCAGCCTGAAGGACGCCAATACCGACTTTATCAACGCCCTGTCTGAAATGCCCGGCGTCCGCAGCGCCGTGCTGGTGAGCTACCACGGGGACTACATGGGATAAGGAGGCCGGCAATGGCGACCCACAAGCATATTACGGCCATCTGCGTCGGGATCACGGTCCTGACCCTGCTGCTGACGGTCCTCTTCATGAACGGCGAGGCCCTGGGGCTCCAGCCCCTTCACGCCCAGGCGGACAGTATGTTTTCCTCGGAGGATCTGGACGGCGGCTATGACCTCGCCGGCGCGACCCGGATCGAGCTGAACGGCGACCGCGCCAACGTCGCCGGCAACGGGGCTTATTTCTACCAGGGAGATCTATATATCGTCTACGGGGGGAAATATGTCCTCTCCGGGACGCTGGACGACGGCAGCGTCGTCGTCCAGGCCGATGGCGATGATCGGATCTTCCTCTACCTGGACGGCGCGGACATCACCTGCCAGGACGGCGCGGCCCTGGTGGTGGAGCAGGCGGGCAAGGTGTTCCTGACCCTGGGGGAGGGGACGGAGAACCGCCTTACCTCCGGAACGGACTACGCCGCCGACGTTCTGTCCGCCGGGATCGACGGGGCGGTGTATTCCCGGGACGACCTGACGATCAACGGCTCCGGGAGCCTCGCCGTCACCGCCGGGTACAAGCATGGGATCGTCTGCAACGACGATCTGATCATCACGGCCGGAGATCTTTTCATTGAAGCGCCCCAGGACGGCATCCACGCCAACGACAGCGTCCGGGTCCGGGAGGCGACCCTCTCCATTCAGGCGGGGGACGACGGCGTGACCGTGGACAACGACGAGGGGACGGGTTATTTTTACATGGAATCCGGGACCCTGACCGCCGCCGGCTGCTACGAGGGCATTGAGGCGGCAAACGTCACCATCGCCGGGGGGACCTTGGATCTGACGCCCACTGACGACGGCATCAACGCCACCGGCAGCGGCGGCTTCCTCCGTATCACCGGCGGGGAGATCCGGATCGTCAACGAAACGGGCAGGGACGCCGACGGGCTGGACTCCAATGGCGATATTTTCATCGAAGGCGGAAGGCTCTTGATCAGTGTCAACGGCGGTGGGGGAAATCTGGCCATTGACTACGGCAGCGAGAACGGCGGCGTCTGTCGGATCGACGGCGGGACGGTCCTGGCCTGCGGCAGCGGAACCATGGTAGAGGCCATTTCCGCCGAATCGACCCAGGGCTTTCTCATGGAGATGGTCACCGGGCAGGCGGGCAGCAAGGTCTCCCTGGAAGCGGGGGACAGCGTCCTCCTGAGCGAGGAGGTGCCCTGCGGCTTTACCTGCGTGGTGGTCAGCGCGCCGGGTCTGGAAATGGGCCAGACCGTCACCCTGAAGGTGGGGGAGACCTCCGGGGAGTATGTTGCCGGCGAAAACTCCCAGACCGTGGGCGGTTTTGGCCCCATGGGCGGCTTTGGCGGGGGAAATTTCGGCCAGGGCGGCTTCGGACAAAGACCGGAAGCGCCCTCCGGCGGGGGCGATGAGACGCTTCCGGAGGGTGGGCCCGGCTTCGGCGGAATGCCCGGGGGCCAGTTTCCCGGCCAGGGCGGCCAGCAGCCCGATATGGAGGGTCAGATGCCGGATCAGAACGGCCAAATGCCCGGCTTTGAAGGACGGGGCCTGGGCGGCCGGTTTCCAAACGGTCAGCAGCCGGAGGGCGGCCGGTTCGGCGGGGGAGATGCAGCCGGACAGACCGCCCAGGACGCGCCCCAGGTGTCCATGGAGACGATCTTGACCACCGCGGTCCTGGTTGGCGTGTCCCTGCTGGCGCTGGGGATCGGGCTTCTGGCAGCCTGGCGGTTTCGCCGATAAGATGAGCGCTCCGCACCTCGAAAAGAGGCGCGGAGCGTTCAACTTATCAAAAGCCTCGCAGAGTTTGCCGCCTGTGGACGGTAAATAAGGTCCGATCCTTTTCCGCCGCGGCGTGTACGTGGCGGAAAATACCTCTCAGGCGGTAGTCGTGCGCGCCGGGGAAAATAGTCCCCGGCGCGTCGCGGTTCAGCCTGCGTTTTCCTCCAAATGGAAGCCCGACGAAACGGGTCCATTTGGCTGCCCGCGCTCCATTCGAGGCGCGGAAATTTGTTATTGGGGCTCCAGGAAGGACAGGGTCCTCCTCGGCAAGTCCAGGAGACTGACCTGCGGGGAGAGGATCGAAAACCCGATGACTCCCTGGACCGCGACCTTCTCCTGGAGGGCGGCGAGGTCCGAAAAGACCGCCGGGACATTTTCAAAGCTCCGCCCTTGCACCGCGAGACTGGGGATCGTCATGAGCCCCGGGGTGTCCGAGGGGGCGGTATGCACTTTTTCCCGAAGCTCCTCCCCCAGCAGGCAGGTGTTGGCCCCGGTGTCCAGCACGAAGGAGTAGGCCGCGCCGTCAATGGTCACCTCCACCACCGGCAGATCCCCCAGCTCCAGAGGGACCTCCAGCGCCGGCCGACCGGGCGCGGTGGGATCGAGGACCAGCCGTTCCTTTGGATAGTCCATCAGAACGGAAAAGGAGCGAATGACGTCGATGCCCAGCGACCCCAGGAAACGCAGCTCCGGGAACAGAGGCCGGAGGCTGTCCTCCACATAGGAGAAATCCATCAGCAGTACCGGCCAGTTCTCCACAGTGACGCCGGAAAAGGCGATCCGTTCCGCCACGGCGTCCATGGCGGAGGCGTCCTGGAGCCCGCCGCTGAATTTCGCAATTTCCCGGGCTTTGCCCGAAAGTCCGGAAAAGTATTTTGTGTTCAGAGCCGTCTGCATGGCTCCGGTGTCAAAGGCGAGGAAGCCCTGCTGGCCCTCCGCCTGGGCCTCCACCAGCACGATCCCGGCGACGATCCGGCAGGCGAGGGCGGTGTCATTTGGAATGGAGATCATTTTTCTTTCCTCCTAGTTAACATCTTTACAAGCTCCCACGAAAGCCCGGAATATGGCCCGGCTGCTTTCCTCGTGGCGATAGGAAAACTCGGGATGCCATTGGACGGCCCAGACGAACCGCCTTTCCGGCAGATATACCGCCTCCACCAGCCCGTCGGCCGCCTCCGCCATGGGCAGGAGCCTGGGGGAGAGACGGTCGATCCCCTGATGGTGGCAGCTATTGACCGCCAGCGTTTCCCGTCCCAGCAGAGCGGCCAGAGGCGCTCCCGGGACCAGGGTCACGCTGTGAGCGGGCAGGTGATAGGGCGGACGCTGCCTGTGGCAGACCTGGGAGGGACGCAGGGTGGGCAGATCCTGGCACAGGGTCCCGCCAAGAGCGGCGTTGAGAAATTGCAGCCCCCGGCAGATGCCCAAAACCGGCTTGTTCCGCGCCAAGGCCCGTTCCAGGAGCTTCGCCTCCATCCCGTCCCGCGCCGGGCAGACCTCGCTGCAGCAGGGCAGGGGAGCGGCGCCGTAGACCTCCGGGGACACGTCCTGGCCGCCGGTGAAGAGAAAGCCGTCCAGGGTCTCCGCCAGCCGGTCCAGAAGGGCTTCGTCCTCCGTCAGGGGCAGCATCAAGGGCGCCGCGCCGACCTCCTCCAGGGCCAGCAGATAGCCCGGGAGCATCCAGTAGGATTCCCGCTCCCGGTCCACCAGGGGACAGACTCCGATCATTGGTGATCTCATATGGCACCGCCTTTCAAACAGAATCCACGATCCGCAGATACCGCCGCAGGGGATATTCCCCGTCGTGGGCCTCCCCAGGGAAGGCGTCGGACATCTCCCCGGGGCCGGTGATCCGCACAAGCCCCGCCCGGGCCAGAAGGTCCGTCAGGGCCGCCCGCTTTTCCTGGGGGCAGATCAGTCCGGCGGTTTGCAGGTAGTTTTTCTTCCGCCGGAGGACTCTCAGCACGTCCTTTTGGGGCAGCCGTTTGACAGGGCAGGTCCCAAAGAGCCCCGAGAGGACCAGTTCTTGATCCTGGCAGGGGATCAGGCCGCACAGCGCGCCCCGAAATTCATCTCCGCCTCCGCCGTCCAGGACGGATTCCAGATGCCGAGTGTACCGCAGCAGAGTCACCTCCGCCGCGCCGCCCAAGGTGGCGGGGCGCTGGGCCAGGGCGGCGTCCTCCAGATAGGGGAGGAAGGTCCGGCAGAAGCGGTAGACCTCCTCCATATCCTCGGTGTCCAGGTAGATGGTCTGGCAGGAGCTGCAGAGAAGCTGTTTGGTGGCGATGATGTGCCGGGCCAGGACGGACAGGTCCGCCTCCCGGTCCTGATAGCCGGAGATGTAGGCAAAGCTGAGCTTGTGGCCCCATTCGATGAGCTTTACCCCCGGAGCGGCATATCGCCGCACCGCCGCGACGGCGGCGTCCCCACCCCAGACGGCAATGCCGTCGGCCATTGCGGCCATTTTCCGAATGGCCGCAATATCGGTGGAGGGGGTGTCGAAGACGTAGAGAAAGTCCGCCAGGGCGGGCTCGATCTCGATGGCGGCCTGCAAAATGGCGACGGTCAGGCCTTGATCCGCCTGAGGCAGCTTGAGGATATTGATGTTCCCCGTGAGAAGCCCCTCGGCCGTGCTGTAAGCGGGAAGCCCGTCCACATTCCCGGCGGCGATGTGGAGCAGGACCCCCAGGGGCATGGCCGTCACCCGATGGGGCGAAAAGCCCGGGGGCGGGTCGGTCACGTAGTCGGGACGGAACCCGGGGCCCAGCTCCGTGCGGACCTTAAATTCCAGATGTTCCCGGCTCAGCATCCGAACTGCCTGGTCCCTGTAGACCTCCGCCCCGTCTATGGACAGGGAGGCCAGGAGCGAGTCGAACGCCCCTGCCGCCAGCTTCCGGCTCAGGGCGTCGATGGCGTCGATCACGGTCTCCATGGGGAGGGTCTTGGTGGCCAGAGTTTCGTTGATCTGGGCCTCCATTTCGGACAAAATGGCGTCCTGCATGGACGAGTCATAGCATTTTCCCTTTGCCAGGATCATAACTCCGCCTCCGTATTCAGCAGGGCCTCCGCGCCGGCGGCGCAGGTCCGAATATCCCGCAGACCCACCCGGCCCAGGATCTCCAGATAGGGTGAATCCAGGCCGCAGCCGCACTCGCCGCCGTCGTGGAGAACGCCCAGGTCGTCGGTCATGACGCTGAGGATGGGAGTGGCCTGGACCAGGGGGCTCAACAGATTCACAAGGCCGGGGACGCCGTTTGGCACCGGCTCCAGGGTCTTCGGGTCCCGGATCAGGACCCGGCTGTAGATGGGCACATGAAAGTGGTGATTTTTGCAGTCGCAGTAGAGAATGGGATGCTCCACCGCACCGTAAAATTCCACGATGTCCGTGTCCGTCACGCCCAGGACCCGCTCCGCCAGGGCGTAGAACTGGGGCTTGTCCACCTCTTCCGTGTAAAACTGCTTCCAGCCGCCGCCCAGCAGGATCCTGGAGCCCTTGGGGAGCTTGACCCGGATGCCCCGCTCCTCCATGGTCTTCATGAGAAAATAGGTATAGGAGGGGAAGCCCATGAACCGGGTGGGGAACCGGGAATGGCTGTGCTTCACCACGGCGTTCAGGACGTTTTCCAGGTCGGCGGTGTAAGCGCCGTTCGAAAACCGCAGCGCGTAGGTCCTGCTGAGGGCGGGGGTGAAGAGGGTGGCGCCGAAGGCGGTTTTGGATACGGCGGTGCGGTTGCTCCTGTGGGGCTGGTAGCCGAAGACCACATAGTGGCAGGGGACGGGGGAGAGAAGCCCCCGCCGCGGGGCGATCCGCAGGACCATTTTCAGCGCGGAGAACAGGTCGCCCGGGGCAAACCCAATGTCGCTCATGGACCCGCTGGTGCCGGAGGAGGTGGCCCGGAGGGCCATTTTCCCCGGCGGCAGGGAATAGAGCCGCCTCCGCTTGAACAGCAGCGTCGGCAGGAACGGCAGCCGCGCCAGATCCCCGGAGCCAGTCAGGGAGTCCGGGGAGAATCCCGCGTCGTCCAAAATGGCCCGGTACTCCGGGCAATGGGCGTAGGAAAAGGCGCAGTTTTCCGCCATGGCCCGGCAGAACAGCTCCTCGGTGCCGGCCAGATCGTAGGGGTCCCGGACCCGGAAAAGCTTTGCGCGTTTGTTCATGGCGATCCTCCTCTCTTTTAAGGGGATTATAGCACATTTAGGATGAATATGCAAGCCGGCCCAGGCGCGGGGGCTCAGAACTTCCATTCCCGCAGCGCGCCGTTTTCCATGGTCAGGACCCGGTCATACCGCCGCGTAAGCCCGTCCTTGATCCGGTGGGTGACGGTCAGGAGCGTCAGATCCTCCCGATCCAGAAGCTCCTGCTCGATCGCGTTTGCGGTCGCCACGTCGATCGCGGAGACGCCTTCGTCTAAAATCAGCACCTTCACATCGCGGATCAGCGCCCGCGCCAGCGCGATGCGCTGGCATTCCCCGCCGGACAGCTTTGCGCCGTTTTCCCCGCAATTTCCGTCCAGCCCACCCGGAATATTGCCGAGAAATCGGTCAACCCCCGAAAGATGTACGGCGCGCGTAAGGGCTTCCTCCGGGAAATCCTCTCCGAGGCAGATGTTAAACCGCAGCGTGTCGTTGAAGAGGAAGGTATTCTGATGGATGACGGTGACAAGCTTCCGAAGTCCCTCCGGGTCGATCTCGTGAAGCTCCGTGCCGTCATAGCGGATCGTGCCTGTATAGTTCGCATAGCAGCCGGTCAGGAGCCGGATGAGGGTGGATTTTCCGCAGCCGCTGGGCCCAATCAGCGCCACCTTTTCCTTTTTCTGTATGGTCAGATCGAGGCGGTCGATCACCGGGACCTCTTCCTTGTACCGAAAGGACAGCCCACTGATCTCCAAAGCGTTTTCCAGATGCGCGGGCGCGGCGCCTGTAAATTCTCTCCTGTTTTCGTCGATGATGCCCAGCAGCAGCTTTATGCTTTTCCGGTTGCTCAAAAGCAGCGGAAGCATCTGCGCGTAGATCGTCAGGCAGCCGCTGAAAAAGCCAAACAGCGAGAGAAACAGCACAAGGGTGCCGACTGTGATGCTCCCCCGGGCGGCCATGGTGCCGGCCACAAAAAAGGTGACGACCCACGCGACATGTTCCATAAAACGTCCGATATTTTCAAGCTCCGCCATCGTGACGCCCATCTTTTTATCCATGCGGGCTACATCCGCGCTTGCCTTGAGAAACCGCTGGCGCAGCTTTAGGTAGACCCCGTAAGAGGCGATGACCTCATGCGCGTTCAGCGCCTCCTTGAGCTGGACGCTCATCGCGGCGTTGAGGGCGATATGTTCGTTCATCAGCCGGCCAAACCTTTTGTTGAACAGGAGCGGCAGGATCATCGAGGCGCCGCCGCAAAGGACGGACAAGACCGCCAGAAGCGGACTGTACCAAGCCATGACTCCCAACACGGCCAGGGCGGAAACGCCGTAGCTGATGAGATAGAATACCGGACGTGTCAGGTTTTGGACCACGGTCCCGACGGTGCCGTTGATATATGACATATAGACCGCCGTGTCCTTCTCCGCAAAGCGGGTGACGGACCGGCGCATAACGGCGTCGTAAAGGTCGTTTCTCAGGCTCTCCCAGAACTTGGTGGTGAACCACTTCTCGGCAATGCCGTCCAGAAAATAGCCCATTGCGATCCCCAGGACAGCGATGCTCGCGACCCATAAAAAGCGCAAAAAGCCTGACATATCCCCCGATACGATGAGGTCGATCATCCGCTGCTCCAGGACTGCGGACAGAGGCGTTAGAAGCTGCGACAGAATGCCGAGCAGGATCGCCGACGCCGAAAGGGCGATATGCTTCTTAAAATACCGGATCATTTCCTTTTCCCCTTTTCGTGGCCTCTTTTATCGCAGATGATCCGGAAACCCTCGGCCCGCCCGGCCGCAAGATGCGCCGCCGTCAGGAGTGGAATGATCGCTCCGTTTAGGTTTACGGCGTAAGCCTTTGTGTCGCCGTCCTCTGTTTCAAGCATCAGCTCCTCTGAAAGATCGAGCTCAGTGAATTTTTGCAGGATCTCCTCCGCCTCGCTCGGCGCGATGCCGGCGAGCTTTGCCAGCACGCCGACGGTGCGGTGCCTGGGCGCCTCGCTGTAAAGCTTTATGAGCATCGTCAGCGCGTTTGGCGACGACAAAAGGCCAAACAGCCTGACCGCATCCTCGCCGGCAGAAAGAAGGCCGGCAAAATCTCTCTCCCCGCACCATGCGGCGGATATAAACGACTGCCCCTCGGACAATATCGCAGTGAGAAACCCATTCTCTGCGATGCAGACCGTCTCGCCCGAGCCGTCGTGAATGTTGTGAATGTCCACAAGATCTACTACCTTGTCCAGACAGCCGTAAAGCGCCGTCTTGCGCATGAGCGAAACGACCCGCTCCACCCGTTTTTCTTCCGGTAATGAAGCGATATATTTTCTGACGGTCTCCTCCATGTCCTCCCGTCGGGCGTCGCACCTTCCGAACAGTGCATCCACCGTCACGCCCAAAACGTCGGACAGTGCCGGCAGCAGCGAGATGTCCGGGGTGCCGCCGCTCTCCCACTGGGACACGGCGGAGCCGCTGATCCCGATAGCCTCCCCAAGCTCCCGCTGGGTCAGTCCCTTGGCCTTTCGGTATTTCAAAATCTGTTCGCCGACAATAGAATAGCTCATTGCGATCCCTCCTTTGAATGATGCTTTCATCATACCTAAAAGACTGCTTAATTGCAATGAGCGTGTTCTAATGGAAAATTAAGTGCGGCTTAAGAATATCTACACGAGGCAATGCTCTCTTTTTCGGCAAACGCGATCCGGGCATTTTACCTGGCCACAGCCAATGCGGTGGCTGTGGGACATTAAGAAAGCCCCGAAGAAATACACTTCGGGGCTTAGATTTTTGGTGGCCCCAGGGTGGGTCCATCATGGCTCCCCTTGAACGACCCACTTTAAGAGAGTATACAGCAGAAAAGAAAAACAGAGCCAAAATGAATTGCCTGTATTGATTAGCCAACAGGTCCTTGCGGATGTAGGCCAATGGCTGTCTCGGTACCAGTGGCAGCCCGTGGTTCATATCACTTCCGGCATTTTTCTTTTTCCTTTGATCAAACGCGAAAAAAATCTCCGTTTTTCGGTAAAATAAAAGGGACCCGCGATTTTCCTATTCTATTATAATAAGGAGAGAGATACGATGTCCCAAGTTGATGTTATCACCGCCGAAACGCTGGCTTCTTTTCGCGCTCATCTGGTTTTTGAGGAAAAGTCCGAGTACACCATCGCCAAATACCTCCGGGACGCCGCCGGATTTATGGCGTTTTTGGGAAGCCAGGCCCTGAGCAAGGAGCAGGTGCTGGCCTACAAGGCCCATCTCATGGCCTGCGGAGGGTATCTGGATTCCAGCGTCAATTCCATCTTGTCCTCCATCCGGGCGCTGCTCCAATTCCTCGGCCGGGGGGACTGCGCCGTAAAAAATCTCCGCATCCAGGAAATGCCCTTTAATCCCGAGGAAAAGTGCCTGACTCAGGAGGAATTTGAGCGTCTGCTGGACGCGGCCAAGGGCGACCGGCGGCTGTATTTACTGCTGCTGGTAATCTTCTCCACCGGTATTCGGGTGTCGGAGCTGAAATATTTCACAGTGGAGTCCTTCCGCTCCAAGCTGGACTCTGTAAGGGTCATGGTGCGCTGCAAAAAGAAAAACCGCCGGGTGCTGGTGTCCGACGGATTAAAGGAAATGCTTATTGCCTATATTCGGGAAAAGGGGATCACCTCCGGCCCCATCTTCCGCACCAAAAGCGGGAAGCCCCTGGACCGGAGCAACATCTGGAAGCAGATGAAGCGCCTCTGCGCCAGCGCCCAGGTAGCCCCGGGGAAGGTGTTCCCCCACAACCTGCGGAAGCTATTTGCCCGGACCTTTTACGAGGCCACCCACGACATCGTCCAGTTGGCCGCTCTTCTCGGTCACAGCAGCATCAACACGACGAAGATCTACGTCAAGACCACAGAGGAGGAAGTCCGCGCTCGGGTGGAGATGGTGGTGGCTCCCCGATTTTTCGCAAAAATAAAAAACGCCACATTATCTGCATAATGTGGTGAATACATAGCTTCGCGGCACGCGGCAGCCTATGCTGTCGCATATTATAACATTTG
>CANQQO010000057.1 GCA_947625965.1 uncultured Oscillospiraceae bacterium | reverse complement strand
GGACCCATCCGGGCACGCTTGGGAGCGGCTTCCGGGTGCGAGGTTCTTTCGCAGGCCCTCTATCCAAAAAGGCTTGCCCACTCTTCCGCAAGAACGACACCGAGCGAACCCGGGAGGTGTAACGAATACCACCAGGCCGGCGCACGCTTTGACTGCGGCGGCACGCCGCCTGGTGGCAAGGGTAACGATACCCACCAGCTATCGCGCCCGCAGTAACGATACCGGGCACAGGGGGGTCGGTAACGATTTCCGCTATCCCCGTGCGCATTGACTGCGGCGGCACGCCGCGCACGCCGCCCGCCGCCGTCCGAGTAGATTAAAATGCTTCGTAGATGGCGAGGCTGGCTTTCATCATCATATAGGCGTCCAGCTTGCTGATCAGTTCCATGGGAGCGTGCATACACAGCAGAGGTACACCCGCATCCACCGTCACAATGTTCCGGTTGGCCATGAAGCCGGCAACGGTGCCGCCGCCGCCCAGGTCTACCCGGCCAATCGTGTTGATCTGCCACAAGACACCCGCCTGGTCCAGTACGCGGCGAACATGGCCTAGCGCCTCGGCGGAGGCATCGGACGCACCGCTCTTGCCGCCTCGGCCAGTGTACTTCATGATGGCTACACCGTAGTTTACATAACTTGTATTCCGCCGGTCGCAGGCGTCGGGGAAGGAGGGGTCAAAGGCGTTGGCTACGTCGGAGGAGAGACAGAAGGAGTTCGCCAGTACATGGCCAGGATCGGCGCCAAGGGAGTCGCAGAGGTCCGCGACGAAGGTGTCGAAGGCCCGGCTCTGCATCCCGGAGATGCCCACGGAACCAATCTCCTCCTTGTCCGCCAGGACGCACATGGCGGTGTGGGTGGGATGCTCCAAATTCAGAATGGGCTCCAGGGCCGCGTAGGCGCAGACACGGTCGTCATGGCCGTAGGCGCCCAGCAGGCTCCGATCCAGACCCACTTCCCGGCACTTGCCGGCGGGGACCATGGTCAGCTCGGCAGAGCGGAAATCCGCCTCGGTGATGCCGTACTTTTCGTTGAGAATCTTCAAAACATGGAGCTTCACCAGATCCGCGCCCTCGCCTTCCAGGGGCTCGGTGCCCAGAAGGACGTTGAGCTGCTCGGCGGCGACGCCCTCGGCCAAAGACTTCTGCATCTGCTCCCGGGCCAGGTGGATCAGCAGGTCCGTGATGAACAGGACCGGATCCTCCGGGTCCTCACCTACGCTGACGGTGACTACGCTGCCATCCTTCCGGCAGACCACGCCGTGGAGGGCCAGGGGGATGGTGGGCCACTGGTACTTCTTCACGCCGCCGTAGTAGTTGGTCTTGAAATAGGCGATCTCCGTGTCCTCATAGAGGGGCGTGGGCTTTAGGTCCAGGCGGGGGGAGTCGATGTGGGCGGCGCAGAGGTTGATGCCCTCCTCCAGGGGGGCGGAACCGATCACCGCCAGGAAAATGCTCTTGCCCCGATTGTTCAGATAGACCTTGTCCCCGGCTTTCAGCGGCTTGCCGGGGGTCATGGGCTGAAAGCCCTTGGCCTCCGCCGCCGCCACGGCCCAGGCGGTGGCCTCCCGCTCGGTCTTGCACGCGTCCATGAACGCCGCGTACCGCTTGGCGTAGGCGGCCATCTCCCGCCGCTGCTCGGGCGTGATCTGAGTATAGCCGTTTTTCACCTGGAAGGTGAGCTGTTCGCGCAGTTCGTCAGTTGTCATGTGATTACTCCTTTATTTCAATGTCAGGGGCTGATTTGCCCTTATTATATCCGGGTCCCGAAAAAAGCAAGGCACTTTTGCAAAAAATCTGACTCGGAACCCGTATTTTCCAAACAAACGTCACAGTCTGCCCGAAAAGCGGACTGGGGCTTCTGGGCCGCCAGACGGGCACGGGCGTATTCCTCCGTCAGGCCGTCCCGGGCCATGATCCGGGCCAGCCGGACCGGCTCCGGGGCCGTCACTGCAACGGTGACATCGCACAGCTCCGCAAGGCCCCCCTCAAAGAGGGCGATGGCGTCAATGGCCGCCAGGGCGGGCTGTTTCTCCGCCAGGACGGCCTGGACCCGGGCCTTCACCGCCCCGTGGGTGATGGCGTTCAGAGCCCGGAGGGCGTCCTTGTCCGCAAAGACCAGCGCCCCCAGCTTCCGCCGGAGAAGGCGGCCCTCCGCTACCGTGCCGGGAAACCGGGCCCCGATGGCGGCCAGGAGGGCGGGGTCCTGGGTCAAAAGGTCGTGATAAATTTCATCGCAATCCAGACCAAGACCGCCCAGCAGCTCCACGGCCCGCCGGGCGGTGGACTTGCCGCAGCCGGTGCCGCCGGTGATGCCGAAGATCATATCTCCGCCTCCGCGTCCACTGTGACGAAGCCTGCCGCCTTGCTCAGGCGGTTCGCCACCGCGTACCCGATCCCCTCCCAAGAGGGGCACCGGGCGAAGATCCGCTTCACCTGGGGGCTGTCCAGCTCCCGCAGGGCGGAAAAGAGCCCGGCGGAGAGGGTCTCCGGCTCCGCCTCCCGGCCATAGGCCAGAGGCAGGCAGTCCCGGTACAGCGGCAGTTCCTCCTGAAAGCAGAGGACCCGGTCCCCGGGGCCAAAGCGGGCGTGGATATACTTTGCCGCCGCCTGGCGGCTCCCAAGGACGATGACGACCTTGCCCTGGGGGGCGTAATGGCGGTACTTCATGCCGGGAGCCTTCACCACGGCGTCACCGTCGATGGCGCCCAGCACCGCCCGGTCCACCTGGAGCCGCCCCAGGGCCGCTTCCAGGGCCTCCGGGGCAACGCCGCCGGGGCGGAGGAGCCGGGGTGTGCCCTCCGTCAGGTCCACGATGGTGGACTCCACCCCCACGCGGCAGGGCCCCCCGTCCACCACGGCGGGGATGCGGCCGTCATGATCGTGGAGCACGTGGCCGGCGGTGGTGCAGGAGGGTTTGCCGGAGAGATTGGCGGACGGCGCCGCAATGGGTACCCCCGCCAGGGAAATGATCTGCCGGGTCACCGCCGTCTCGGGACAGCGGATGGCCACGGTGTCCAGCCCAGCGGTGGTCCGGCGGGGGACGCAGTCCCGGGCGGGCAGGACCATGGTCAGGGGCCCCGGCCAAAACCGGGCCGCCAGCTCGTAGGCCGCCGGGGGAATGGAATGGCAGTACCGTTCCGCTTGGGCCATGTCCGTCACATGGAGGATCAGGGGATTGTCCTGAGGCCGCCCCTTGACCCGAAAGATCTCCGCTACCGCCGCCTCGTTGAGCCCGTCGGCCCCCAGACCGTAGACGGTCTCCGTGGGCAGGGCCACCAGTTTTCCGGCCCGGATCAGCTCCGCCGCGATCCCCGGCGTTCCGGGGTCCGAAGCGGGGAGAAGAAGGGTTTTCATACGCAAAGTCTCCTTTTGACCGCCCCATGGCCGTCAGAAAAGGCAAAAACACTTCAGCGGAGCGAGGCAGGTGACCACGACTCGCTCCGCTGTCCATCCATTCCAATCGCGCCACCCTGAGTCCCGCTCCTCAAAACGCTCTTTCCGCCGCAGAAACGACACCAGGCCGGCGCACATATTGTCATCGGCCACTGGCCGCCCGCCGCCGCACGGAAAGAAATCTTCCAGACGCAACTCCCAACATACGAGGGCCGCCCCTTCCTCCGCAAGAACGAAACCAGGCTGGTGGCAAGGGGAACGATACCGGGCAAAAGGAATCGGGTAACGATTATAGACAGCCCCGTGGGCTCTGACAGTGGCAGCACGCCGCCGATACCGGGCAAAAGGAATCGGGTAACGATTCCAGAGGGCCCCGTGCGCATTGACAGTGGCGGCACGCCACCCGCCACCCTCGGCAAAAAGGTCGCCCACTCCTCCGCAGGAACGATACCAGGCTGGTGGCAAGGGTAACGACACCCACCAGCTATCGCGCCCGCAAGAACGATACCGAGCGAGCCCGGGAGGTGTAACGAATACTGCCAGGCTGGCGCACGCTTTGACCGCGGCGGCACGCCGCCCGCCCGTTGTTAGTCGGTGGGCTGGTTGGCGGCTTCGATGATCTGGACGAATTTTTCGGGAACGAGGGAGGCGCCGCCAATGAGGCCGCCGTCAATGTCGGGCTGGGACAGAAGCTCGTAGGCGTTCTTTTCGTTCATGGAGCCGCCGTAGAGAATGGAGATGGCCCGGGCATTCTTGGAGCTGTACAGCTTCCGTACAACGATCCGAATGTGCTCGCAGACTTCCTCCGCCTGCTCCGGAGTGGCGGTGCGGCCCGTGCCAATGGCCCAGATGGGCTCATAGGCAATAATGACCCTCCGGATCTTGTCCTCGGGCACGCCCTGCAGGCCCAGCTTGATCTGCGTGGCGATCCATTCGCTGGTGATCCCGGCCTCCCGCTGCTCCAGGCTCTCGCCGCAGCACATAATGGGAATCAGGCCCGCGTTCAGCGCCGCCAGGACCTTTGCGTTGACCTCCTGGTCCGTTTCGCCCATGGCGCGGCGCTCGGAGTGGCCGATGATCACATACTTGCAGCCGGCGTCCACCAGCATATTGGTGGCGATCTCGCCGGTGTAGGCGCCGGAGGGATTGGGATTGCAGTTCTCCGCGCCGATGCCTACCCGAGTCTCCCGCATGGCCCGCACGGCGGCGGGAATACACACGGCGGGAACACACAGGGCGATATCACACCAGCGGCCCCGGGGCAGAATGGTCTTCAGTGTGGCCATGTACTCCTTGGTCTCGCTGGGAGTCTTGTTCATCTTCCAGTTGCCGGCAATGACGGTCTTCCGATATTTTCTGTTCATGATACGCTCCTTACCTATGTTGACATCCAGGCAGTCGCCTGATGAGAATTTTCGAACTCATTTTCATTATTTATAATGTAGGGAAAAACCGGCCGGGGCCTCCCCCGGCCGGATCGGGGGGATCGGAGGAAACGCTGAGTCCGTCGCCGGACGCGGGGGCGGTCTTCCCGCCGGGGATCGGAGTGAAGGGGGAGAAGTCCTTTCCGGAGCTTCCCGCTTCCGGTCCGCATACCCGGCGGAGAAAGCCCGCCCGGGGCCCAAAACGAACGGAGCCAGATATTTCCAAAATTACTTGTCTTCCAGGCAGGCAATACCGGGCAGCTCCAGGCCCTCCAGGAACTCCAGAGAAGCTCCGCCGCCGGTGGAAATGTGGGTGATCTTGTCGGCAAAGCCAAGCTGCTCGCAGGCGGCCGCGCTGTCGCCGCCGCCGACGATGGTCACCGCGTCGGACTCGGCAAGCGCCTGGGCCACGGCGATGGTGCCCTGGGCAAGGGTGGGATTCTCAAACACGCCCATGGGTCCGTTCCACACCACGGTCTTGGCGCCCTTGGCGGCTTCGGCAAAGAGCGCCCGGGTCTTCTCGCCAATATCCAGGCCCATCTTGCTCTCGGGAATGGCGTCGGAGGGCACGGTCTGGACCTCCACGGGCCCGTCGATGGGGTCGGGGAAGGCGTCGGCGACCACGGTGTCGATGGGCAGCAGGAGCTTCACGCCCTTGGCCTGGGCCTTGGCCATCATGTCCTTGCAGTAGTCGATCTTCTCCTCGTCCAGGAGGCTCTTGCCCACGCCACAGCCCTGGGCGGCCAGGAAGGTGTAGGCCATGCCGCCGCCAATGATCAGAGTGTCCACCTTTTCCAGGAGGTTGTTGATGACGTTGAGCTTGTCGGAGACCTTGGCGCCGCCCAGAATGGCCACGAAGGGCCGGTCGGGATCGGCCAGGGCCTTGCCCATGATGGAGACTTCCTTCTGCACCAGATAGCCGGACACGGCGGGCAGATAGTCCGCTACGCCGGCGGTGGAGGCGTGGGCCCGATGGGCGGTGCCGAAAGCGTCATTGACGAACAAATCGGCCATGCTCGCCAGCTCCTTGGCAAAGGCGGGGTCGTTCTTGGTCTCGCCCTTCATGTAGCGCAGGTTTTCCAGGAGCATCACGTCGCCGTCCTTGAGGGCGGCGGCCTTGGCCTTGGCATCCTCGCCGACCACGTCGTCCGCCATGACGACCTCCTTGCCCAGCAGCTCGGACAGCCGCTTTGCCACCACCTTCAGGCTCAGCTCGGGCTTCCACTCGCCCTTGGGCTTGCCCATGTGGGAGCAGAGAATGACCTTGGCGTTGTGGGAAATCAGATACTCGATGGTAGGCAGGGCGGCAACGATCCGCTTGTCGGAGGTGATGACCCCCGCCTTGGTGGGGACGTTGAAGTCGCAGCGGCACAGCACCCGCTTGCCGGCGACGGAAACATCCTCGATGGACTTTTTGTTGTAGTTCATTTGATGATCCCTCCACTTTCTCGGGGCGTCAGCCCCGCATTTTTCCATAGTCCCGCAGCCCCGGAAAGTCCAGTTGCCGCAGGGCTTCGTAAACGGTGACGGCCACGGCGTTGCTCAGGTTCAGGCTCCGGGCGTCCGGGCGCATGGGGAGCCGCAGGCAGCTCTCCCGGTGCTCTTCCAGAAACGCCTCCGGCAGTCCCTTGGTCTCCTTGCCGAAGAACAGGTAGCAGCCGTCGGAGAACCGGGCCTCGGTATAACATCTGGGGGCCTTGGTGGTCAGGCACCACATCTGCTCCACCCGGTTTTGGGCGAAAAAGTCGTCCAGATCCTCGTAGTCCCGCACCTGGACCATGGGCCAGTAGTCCAGTCCCGCCCGCCGCACGGCGGCGTCGGAAATGGAGAAGCCCAGGGGCCGGATCAGGTGCAGGCGGGTCCGGGTGGCGGCGCAGGTCCGGGCGATGTTGCCGCAGTTCTGCGGGATCTCCGGTTCCACCAGCACAACGTTCAGCACTTCCGCCGCCTCCTTCCGCCCTGGCCTGTCGGCGCAGGCCGCTTCAATATTGTATGCCAAACTTTCCCTAAAATCAATCCGAAAAACATATTTTTTACAACTTTTCATTAGTATTCACAGAAAGAAAGCCCCTGACAGCGGAAATTTGTGAAAAATTGCGACGCCGCCACGGACAACCAAAAACAACCCTCCAAATCCGGGAAAATTCGGAGGTTTTTGACCTTGAAACCCCCGCCGGAGGGTGCTATACTATTGCCCTGTGAAAACAGGGAAGGTGGATCTCTTGCAGCTACAAAAAGAACGGCTTTTTTCTAATCGGGTGCTTGTGCGGCTGATCCTGCCGCTGATCGTGGAGCAGGCCCTGGCTACCCTGGTGGGGATGTGCGACGGGGTCATGGTCTCCTCCGTGGGGGAGGCGGCCATCTCCGGCGTGTCCCTGGTGGACATGATCAACAATGTGATATTGAACCTCTTCGCCGCCCTGGCCACCGGCGGCGCCGTGGTCACCAGCCAATATCTGGGAGCCCGGCAGGAGGAAAACGCCCGCCGCTCGGCGGGGCAGCTTGTGCTGATGGCGGCATTCTTCGGCCTGGCGGCCATGGCGGTGTGCCTGGCCCTGGCCGCCGGGATGCTCCGGCTCTTCTTCGGGGCCATTGAGCGGGACGTCATGGACGCGGCGCTGATCTACTTTCGGATCACGGCGCTGTCCTTCCCTTTTATCGCCCTGTACAACGCCGGCGCGGCTCTGTTTCGCAGCGTGGGCAACAGCGGCGTGTCCATGCTGGTGGGGCTGCTGATGAACGCCATCAACGTAGGGGGCAACTATCTGTGCATCTACCATCTGGGCATGGGGGTGGAGGGCGTGGCCATTCCCACAGTGGCGTCCCGGATGGTGGCGGCGGTGGTGATCCTGGCCCTGGCGGCCCGGCCCAAGTTCACGGTACAGCTCCAGCGGAAGAATCTGACCGCCCTTCAGCCCCATATGATGGGCCGGATCCTGCACATTGGCATCCCCTCGGCCTTTGAGAACAGCCTGTTCCAGCTTGGCCGGGTGATCGTGGTCAGCATGATCGCCTCGCTGGGCCTGACCTATCAGACCTCCGCCAACGCGGTGGCCAACGCCATCGACTCCTTCGGGGTCATCATCGGTCAGAGCATGAGTCTTGCCATGGTGACGGTGATCGGCCGCTGCGTCGGCGCCCAGGACATGGATCAGGCGGTCTACTATCTAAAGAAGCTCCTGCTGATCGCCTATCTGGCCCAGGGGGTTTCCAGCGCCCTGGTGATTGCCTTCCGGGCACCTCTGGTGGGGCTCTACCAAAAGCTGTCGCCGGAGGCCATCGCGCTGTCCCGACAGTTGATCCTGGTCCACAACGGATTTTCCATTCTCCTGTGGCCGGCGGCCTTCGTCCTGCCAAATGCCCTCCGGGCCTCCAACGACGTGCGGTTTACCATGGTGGTGAGTATCGCCTCCATGGCCGCCTTCCGGATCAGTCTGAGCTGGGTCCTGTGCGTGCAGTTTGGCATGGGCGCTTTGGGGGTCTGGTACGCGATGGTAGCCGACTGGGTCTGCCGCTCCCTTTTCTTCGTTGCCCGCACCCTCTCGGGCAGGTGGAAGACCCTCTATCATCCCGACGCCGGCGGGCAGGACCCACGGCCAGCCCGCGCGTAGGGAACGAGGAAAAAACGCAAGAAAATCGGCTGGAAAACAGGTGTGTTTCCTGTTTTCCAGCCGATTTTTTAGGCGACAACCCACGTTTTTACGGAAAAGACGTAGGTAAGCGGGCCATCAAGGGGACAGCCGCGAATCGCGCGGCGCCGCCGGAACCTTTTGGAGGCGCGGGAAGGTCCGACTTACGCGGCCCGCGCTTCTTTTTCTTTACACGTTTTCGATCCGAACGCGGAATTTCAGGACGTAGTCCTCTTTGGCGCTGTACTGGAACTCCGGCATGATGGCCGGGCCGCAGGCGCCGGTGCCAATGCCCTGCTGGAACGCCTGGATGGTGACGTAGGTGCCGGTCTGCGTCTCGTCCTGGCGGTGCTTCATGGCGAGCAGCGCCCGGTCGGTGTAGGGCTTGATGGCCAGCTCGAAGGGCTTGTCCACCGCCTCGAAGACCACTCTGGTCCTGCCGTCGCTGACGCTGGCGACGGTGCAGTCCATCCGGTTGCCGCTCTCCTGGGGGCGGAGATTGGGCTCCGTCATGGCCTTGACATGGGTCCGCACATCCTGGATCGGGAACTGCTCAAACATATCGCGGTAGCTTTCCCCGCTCCGGCCGGTGTATTGCACCAGGTCAAAGGCCGCGTCCAGGCGGAAGGATTTGCCAAACCGGGGGACGATCCCGCCGCCGGAGGTGCAGTGGAGGGTGCTGGTCACCAGAATCCCGTCCTCGGTCCCCTCGTAGGTGTCCGTCACGGTGAATTGGTTCCGCTTGTTGGCCACCCTGGTGACCACCTTCACGCCGTTCGGGATGGGTTCCGTGGAGAGGACCTCCTCCGTCTGGGCCTGATAGGGGGCCATGGTGTTGCGGAAGAAGGGATCGGTGTCGTTGTCCGTGGGGGCCCGGTAGAGAAGGGTCCCCTCCGGGGCGGTTTGAAGGACCCGCCAGGTCAGCCTGCCGCCATTGACCTGGCACTCCTTGGGCAGGCTCCGGGCCTTGGGAGCGGCGGGGACCGTCAGCGCCAGGACGCACTGTTCCTGGGAGACCTCCCTGCCGGTGACCGTGTCGGTGGCGGTGACGGTGACGATCCTGGCGCCCTTTTCCAGCTTGCCCAGGGGAAGGGTGATCGTCTCCTTCTCCAGCGGTCCGGCGGTGGGGACGACGGCGGACTCGGCGCCGTCGTTCCAGCGGAAAGCGAGCCGGTAACGATCGCCGGCGGAGAAGGCGGTGGTATTGAAGATCTCGAACCGGTCGCCGCCCAGGTATCTCACCCGGATGGGGCGGTAAAGAAAGCGGATGATCTTGGCGCCCGCCGAGGGCTGCCGGTCGGGGTAGAACAGGCCGTCCACGCAGAAATTCTTGTCATGCTCCCACTCCCCGTGGTCGCCGCCGTAGGTGTAGGTCCCGTCGGGATGGAGGACGGCGTGGTCCACCATCTCCCAGACGCAGCCGCCCATGAGATTGTCGTACCGGTAGATCTCCCGCCAGTATGCCTCGGTGTTGCCGGGGCCGACGCCCATGGCGTGGGCGTATTCGCACAGGAAATAGGGCCGGTCGTTGAGGCGCTTCTCCTTCCGGCGCTTCTCGCCCACGTCGTGGACCATTTTGACGCTGGGGTACATCTCGCTGCCCACGTCGTAGGCGATTCGTTTGCAATGGATCGCGCTTTCGTAGTGGACGGGGAGGGGAGAGTGGGCTTTCAGATAATGGTACATGGCGTCGGTGTTGTGGTAGCCGCCGGCCTCGTTGCCCAGGCTCCACATGACGATGGCCGTGTTGCCCTTGACCTTGTCCCGCTGGTAGAGCCGGGTGATGCGGTCCAGGTAGTGGGCTTCCCACTTGGGGTCGTGGCTGATGGAGTTGTAGGTAGGGGGGAGCTGGCAGGCGAAGGTGCCGTGGGTCTCCAAATCGTTTTCGTCCACAATGTAGATCCCCAGCTCCTCCGCCAGCTCGATCAGCAGGGGATCGGGGGGATAGTGGGAGGTGCGGATGGTGTCGATGTTGAAGTCCTTGCAGAGCTTCAGGTCCCGCTCGATCTCATCGGGGGTCAGCACATAGCCGTTTGTGGGGCTGGTGTCGTGATGGTTGACACCCTTGAATTTGATTCTCTTCCCGTTGACCAGGAATACATCGTCCTTTATTTCCACAGTGCGGAAGCCGATGTGCTCCTTGACGCAGGCGGTGGGAGTCTCGTAATAGATATCGTAGAGCGCCGGGTCCTCGGCGGACCACTCCTGGACCTTCAGACCGGAGAAGGTCACCTGGCCGGCCTGGCCGTGGACGCGCTCCTTCCGCTCTATGCCGTGGCCTCTGAGGGTGAAGGTGATGTCCGTGTCGGACAGAGCCTGGGCGGAGAGGGTCAGGCTGTAGCCGTCGGCCTTCTTTTCGGTTTTTGCGTCGATGTCCCACAGATCGGTCCTCTCGCTCTCGAACAGGAGCACATCCCGGAAGATCCCGTTGTTGCGGAACATATCCTGGTCCTCCAGGTAGGTCCCGGTGCACCAGCGATGGACCACCGCCAGCAGCTCGTTTTGGCCGCCATGGAGCTTGCCGGTGAGGTCAAATTCCGCAATGTTGTGGGCCCCCTCGGAGTAGCCCACGAATTGGCCGTTCACATAGAGATCCAGGCAGCTCGCCACCCCCAGGAAGGAGATGGTGAAGCGCTTGCCCGGGTCTGCCACGGTCAGGTCGCGGCGGTAGACGCCTACAAAGTTATACTCCTCTCCCGGGTCCTTGAACCGGGGCATGACGCCCTGATCGCAGCCCAGCCAGGAGAAGACCCGGCCCGCCTTTTCGGTGGTGGGGATGACGGGGGGCTTGTAGGGGAACTGGTAGCGGATATTGACATAGAAGGGCCTGTCGTATCCCCGGAACTGCCAGCAGGCGGGGACGTCGATGGTGTCGAAGGCCGTCTTGTCCGTGTCCAGCGTTTCCGGCAGCTCCGCCGGGCGGGGGTAGAACTTGAAATCCCACTCCCCGTTGAGGCAGAGGACCTTGGCGGAGCCGTACCGCTTTTCCTTTGGGGAAACGGCGTCCGCGCTGGCCCGGTCGGGATAGGGGATAAAGTAGGAGCGCGGGGGGAGCTTATTGACCTGGAAGACGGAAAATGTGTGGTAATTGCTGTGATCCAACTGATAGCGCATGGATTTGCCTCCTTCCGTGTAGATTTATTATAATACCTGGAATTTTCACAGTCAAGAGCGCAAATAGGATCCGCGCCCGCCGGGACACCGGCGGGCGCGGAGGCAGCTTGTCAAAAGAGTCTTTCCGAGTTTGCCGTCCGCAGACGGCAAACCCATTTCAATCATTTTTTGCCAGGGCGTGTACCTGGCAAAAAATA
>CANQQO010000056.1 GCA_947625965.1 uncultured Oscillospiraceae bacterium | reverse complement strand
GTTGCGGAGGGAGGACTTGAACCTCCGACCTCCGGGTTATGAGCCCGACGAGCTGCCAACTGCTCTACTCCGCGATATGGGCGCTTTCTTTTAGCTTGGGTATTATAACACGGCCGCAGAGGTTTGTCAACCCCCCTTTTGGGATTTCATAAGGTTTCTTTGGCCCCAACTTTTGGCATAGGACCCAAAGGAAACCGCCCTGCATCGGATTGAAAGCCAGCGCGGGGCGGTCTTTGTTATTTCGCTGAAAGATCCACACATCTTCGCAGGATCGTGTACTCCGGCACCTGACGGGGGAGCTGGATAAAAAATTTGCTCTGGGGATTCCGGAGCGTCTCCAGGGGAGCCCCCTCCGCATCTGTCATGTCCGCCGCCGTCACGGGGAAGGGCCGCAGATCCGGCCCCACCGCCTCCAGGGTATCGCCCCGGGTGAACTTGTTTCGCAGGCTGCAAAGGGCCCTCCCGTCCTGGCCGCAGCGCTCCACAATGGCCGCCACCTGCCACTCCCGCAGATACCGGGCGCTCTGGGTGTACTGTCCCGGGGGGCCATAATAGAAACCTGTGGAGTAAACCCGATGGGAGATGTGCTCCACCTCGTCCCGCCACACCGGGTCCAGGGGACGCCCGGCGGCGGCATCGTCGATGCAGTGGCGGTAGGCCCCGGTGACGACGGCAGTGTAGTAGGCGGATTTGGCCCGCCCCTCCAGCTTGACGCAGTCCACCCCCGCCGCCATCAAGTCCGGCAGGTGGTCGATCATGCACATATCCCGGGAGTTGAGGATGTACGCGCCCTGTTCGTCTTCGTAGACCGGGAAATACTCTCCCGGCCGCTTTTCCTCCATGAGGGCGTACTGATAGCGGCAGGGCTGGGCGCACTGGCCCCGGTTGGCGTCCCGGCCGGTCATGTAGTTGCTCAGAACACACCGGCCCGAATAACTGACGCACATGGCCCCGTGGGCAAAGGTCTCGATCTCCAGCTCCTTGGGGGTTTTGGCCCGGATCTCGGCAATTTCCGCCAGGCTCAATTCCCTTGCCAGCACCACCCGGGAGGCCCCCAGGTCATACCAGGCGGCCGCGGTCTGGAAATTGGACACCGACTGCTGGGTGGACACGTGCCGGGCGCACCTGGGGGCGTACCTTCCCGCCAAGGTAAAGGCCCCCAGGTCCGCCAGGATCAGGGCGTCGGCCCCGGCGTCCTGCAAAAAGGCCAGATATTCTGGCAGCTTTTCCGCCTCATCGTTCCGGGGCATGGTGTTGACGGCGACATGGACCTTCACACCCCGGCTGTGGGCAAAGGCAATGGCCCCGGGCAGGGCCTCCGCCGGGAAATTCCCCGCGAAAGCCCGCATCCCAAATTGGGTCCCCGCTAAATAGACCGCGTCGGCCCCGTAGCGCACCGCCATGTTCAGCCGCTCGGCGTCCCCGGCGGGGCTGAGAAGCTCCAATTTCCCCATTTCAGTCCTCCAGAGAGGCCAGGAACTCATTATGGCCGGCGGCAGTCTCGGAGAAGTGGTGCCGCTGGGTGTTGGGGTCGTAGGCATAGTAGTAGTAATCCGTATCCTGGGGCGTCAGGGCGGCGTTCAAGCTGGCCTGGCCCGGGTTGCAGATGGGCCCGGGGATCAGACCGGGATAGAGATAGGTGTTGTAGGGGCTGTCGAAAGCCAGGTCCGCCTCCGTCAGCACCTCTACCTCCCGGCCCTCCAGGCCCAGAGCGTAGACAAGGGCGGCGTCGATGGCCAGATTGGGATAGTCCTCCGGATGGGTCAGCCGATTGTAGATCACCGAGGAAATGGTAAAGCTCTCGTCCGCCCCGGCGGTCTCCCGCTCGATCAGGGAGGCGATGATGGTGATTTCCCGGATGGTGATGGGATGCTGGGCCACGTATTCCTCGTCCATGCCCGCGTCCAGGAGCCGCTGGGCGAAGGTCTCCCCGATCTCTGCCAGGCGTTCCTTCATCAGGTCGGTGAACCGGGCGTCAAAGGCGTCCAGGAATTTCTTCAGGACCCGGCCCGCGTCGTCGTCGGTGTAGAACTGGTAGGTGTCGGGGTAGAGGTAGCCCTCCAGGCAGTATTTGCCGCCCCGTTCCACGCCCTCCAGGAACCAGTAGCCCTCCACGCCGCCGGTGCCGGCGTAGTCGCCCAGATCGCCGTCCGCGGCGTATTTCTCAAGCTGCTCCACGGTGCAGACGCCCTTGTCCTCCAGAAGCTTGAAGATCTGGGCGCAGGTGTAGCCCTCCGGAATGACTACCTCCACCACCTCGCGGGTCTCCGCCTCCTCGGCCATGAAGTCGATGAGGGCGTTGTAGTCGTACCGGGTGTTTAGGGTGAAGGTGCCGGAGGCGATGTCCTCCCGGGCGTCGGTGAAGTCGGCGTAGAACGTGAAGAGCTTCGGATAGCGGATCAGACCCGCGTCCAGCAGCTTCTGGGCAATGGCGGGGATGTCGTCGGAGTCCGCAATGGTGACGGTGACCTCCCGGTCCTCCTTGCCGAAGGCCAGCACCTCGGCGGCGCAGACCCAGATGAGCCGGCCCAGAGAGATGCCGATGGCCAGGGCGATGCCCAGCCACACCACCGTGGCCAAAATGTGGGGAATGCCCAGCAGGCCGTAGCCCGGCTTGTGCCGGGGACGGCGCTTCCGGGGAGGCTCCTCCTGGGCCGGGGGCTCCTCCTCCAGCTCCGGCAGGGGCTCCGGCTCCTTTTCAGCCGGGGGCTCCTCGCCAAAGACCGCCGCCAGGGAACCGCCGTCGCCGAAGGTGTCCCGGTATTCGTCGTCCCGGAAGGGCTCCCCCTGGGGGATATGCTCCTCCGGCTCCGACTCCGGCTCCCCGGGCGCGGCGCCCCGCTCCTCCGCCATCTCCTGCTTGACCTCGTCGGCCACCTCTTTTAAGATTTTTTCCAGCTCCATATCCGCCGGATCGGTGAGCCCGGCGGCGGACACCGCCTGCTCGTCGGGGCCGATCTCACCGCCCATTTCCGGGGCGTCAAAGTATTCGTCCAGCCAGTTGTCGTCCTGGCCGGAGGGATTCGGTCTTTCCATGGCCTGTCCTCCTTCAGCGCAGCACGATCTGCTGCGCCACGGTTTCCGCCGCTGCCTCTCCCTTCAGCGCCGCCACCAGGGCAAGGCCGAAAGGCACCGCGCACCCGGCGGAGGCGGCGGTGATGACCCGCCCGCTGCGGACGCAGGGGGCGCTTTCGTTGACATGGGCCGCGCCCATCTGATCCTCGAAGCCGGGATAGCAGACGCACTCCGCCCCGTCGGTGATGCCCAGATGGGCCAGCACCGTGGGCCCGGCGCAGAGGGCGGCGGCAAAGGCCCCTCCGTCATAGACTGTCCGGATGGCCTCCAGGGCCTGGGGGCAGCCCAAAATAGAGGCCACGCCTCCCCGGCCCCCGGGGACCACGATCATTTCCGCCTGCTCCGGGTCCAGCTCGGAGAGCGACCGGTCCGCCCGGACCACGATGCCGTGACTGCCCGTCACGTCCCGGCCGGCCAGGGCCACGGTCGCCACCTCCACCCCGGCCCGGCGGAGCAGATCCACGGGGGTCACGGCCTCGATCTCCTCAAAGCCGGTCCCCAGCAGCACATAAACCATTTATTGTCCCTCCAAACACGCCAATACATGGCCGTAGATCTCCCCGTGGATGTCCTCCACGGAGCGCATGGCCCCCTCCCGGACGCACTCCACCACGGTCCAGCCGTAGTACCGGGCGGCCTCCCGGCCGCAGTCCCGGCAGGCGGCGAGATAGGCCCCGTCCTGCTCGTGGATATCGGCGTGGGTGTGGGTAGCCGCCTCCCGGCGGCGAAGGAGCCGCTCGGTAAAGGCCGTGGGCACGTCCAAATACAGCGTCAGATCCGGCCTGGGCAGCCCCAGACGCCGGTATTCAAAGTCGGAAAGCCACTCCCAAAACGCCCGCCGTTCCGCCTCCGGGGCCTTCACGGCCTGGTGGACGGCGTTGGAGGTGGTGTACCGGTCCGACAGCACCAGTCCCCCGTTCCGGTAGTATTCCCCCCAGTCCAGCCGGTAGGAGCAGAACCGGTCCACGGCGTAGAAAGCCGAGGCGGCCCAGGGGCCCACGGCGGCGGGGTCCGGCCCGAAATCCCCGTTCAAATACATCTTCACCAGGGCGGAGCTGGGCTGATCGTACCGGGGAAAGACGATATGCCGGAAATCCCGTCCCTCGTCGGTGAGCCGCTGGGACAGCAGCCGGAACTGGGTGGATTTGCCGGAGCCGTCGGTGCCCTCGATCACGATTAGCTTGCCCATTTTTTGCCCTCCTTGCCGGGAGAAAATCATCTTATCGTAAATCATACCACAATTTCCCTCTTTTGTCCACCGCCTGAGGCCGGGGATTTTCTTAAATTTCTATAAACGCGAGTTGCAAAACGGCCCAAAACCTGATAGAATAAAGAAAAACCATCAAAGGACAAGAAAACATGGAGCAAGTTACCTTTTCCGACCTGGGGATCTCCCAGGAAATCCTGCAAGCCCTGGAAAAGAAGGGCTACGGCTACCCCACCACCGTCCAGCGGGAGGCCATTCCCCCCTTCCTGGCCTGGAAGGACGTCATCGCCAAGGCCCCCACGGGCACCGGCAAGACCTTCGCCTTCGGAATCCCCATGATCGAGCACATCGACCCGGAGACCGCCCAGGTCCAGGGCCTGATTTTGGCTCCCACCCGGGAGCTGGCCCTGCAGATCGGGGAAGAGCTGCGGGACCTGCTGACCTACCTGCCCGGCATCCGGGTGGCGGTGTACTACGGCGGCACCCGGATCCGGGGGGAGATCCGCCAAATGGAGAAGAAGACCCCCCACATCCTGGTGGCCACCCCCGGGCGGCTGCTGGACCACTGTAAACGGGGCAGCGTCAGCCTGGACAGCGTAAAGACCCTGGTCCTGGACGAGGCGGACCGGATGCTGGACATGGGCTTTTTCAAGGACGTGACCCGGATCGTGGAGCGGTGCCGGAACCGGACCAACATGGGCCTGTTCTCCGCCACCATCTCCCAGGAGGTGATGACCGTCTCCTGGATGTACCAGCGGGACGAGGTGGAGATCACCGTGGAGCCGGAGCTGGAGGACCGGCCGGATATCGACCAGTATTATATCACCGCCCCCTCCTTCCTGGAGAAGGCCGACGCCACCCTCCGGCTGATCCGGTGCCAGGGCTTTGAGCGGGTGCTGATCTTCTGCAACACCAAGCACGTCTGCCAGCGGCTGTGCGACGAGTTCCAGCGGGAGGGGCTGGACTGCCAGTGCCTCCACGGGGACATCCGCCAGGACAAGCGGGAGAAGACCATGCAGCAGTTCCGGGACGGCAAGCTCCCGGTGCTGATCGCCACAGATGTGGCCTCCCGGGGCATCGACGTGGACGATGTGGAGTGCGTCATCAACTACGACGTGCCCAAGGAGAACGAATACTATATCCACCGCATCGGCCGGACGGGCCGGGCCAGGAAAAAGGGCGCGGCCTACTCCATCGTGGGCAATTTTCCAGAGAAGGCCAAGCTGGACGAGATCGCCAAATACTCCCATTATCAAATCCGACCCATGGTCCTGGAAGCCGACGGGACCCTGACTCCCGCTCCCGAGGAGACGCCGGCCCCGATCCGGCGGAGGCGCCGTTGACGGGGGCGGAGCGGGGCTTCCTGCTCCTGTCCAGCTCCCTGGGGGTCTCGGACCGGGAACCCCTGACGGACCGGGAAATGGACCTGCTCTCCCGCCGGGCAAGGGAGCTTCCCCTCACTGACCCGGACCGGGAGCTGACGGCGGACGACCTGTGCCGCCTGGGCTATTCCCCAGGCATGGCGGGCCGGATCCTGGGCCTGCTGTCAGACGGGGCCCTTTTGGAATATTATATTCAGAAGGGACGCCGGACCGGCTCCCTCCCCCTGACCCGGATCGGCGAGGGCTACCCGCCCCTCCTGCGCCGGAGGCTGGGCCGGCAGGCCCCGGGCTGTCTCTGGCTCCGGGGGGACCTCCGGGCCCTGGACTGGCCGGCCATTTCCCTGGTGGGGAGCCGGGACCTGGAGGGGCCCAATCTGGCTTTCGCCCAGGCCGTTGGCCGGGAGGCGGCAAAGCAGGGCTTCACCCTGGTCTCCGGCAACGCCCGGGGGGCGGACCGGGCGGCCCAGGGGGCCTGCCTTTCCGCCGGCGGCTGGGTCGTCAGCGTGGTGGCGGACCGGCTGGACCGCCAGCGCCTGGCGGACCGGCTCCTCTACCTGTCCGAGGACGGCTACGACCGGGACTTCTCCGCCCAGCGGGCCATTCACCGGAACCGGGTCATCCACGCCCTGGGATCGATCGTCCTGGTCGCCCAGGCGCGTCTGGGGATCGGGGGCACCTGGAGCGGCACGGCGGCCAATCTCCGGGGTAAGTGGAGCCCGGTGTTCTTCTTTTCCGACGGTTCCCCCGCCTCCGCCCGTCTGAAAGAGCTGGGCGCGACGCCGGTTTCCATGGAAACCCTGTCCGATTTTCGGCAATTACTACAAGAGAATAAGCAATCCATTGACCAATGATGTGCAAAACCACCATTGGTCAATTTTTTGCAAAAAAAGTATTGAAATTTATACCCGAATCGTGTACAATAAAACGCGTTACGGAAACCCCCAGGGGTTCCGGCGGGCAACCAGCCCAGGGAAGGATATTATTATGTGTGGAATCGTTGGATACGCCGGGAAGCAGCAGGCCGCGCCGGTGCTGCTGGATGGCCTGAGCAAGCTGGAATATCGGGGCTATGACTCGGCGGGGATCTGTGTCTATACCCCCCAGGGGCTGCGGGTGGAAAAGGCCAAGGGCCGGCTCCAGGTCTTGAAGGACCGCCTGGACGACGGCAAGGCCGTGGAGGGCGTGGTGGGCATCGGCCACACCCGCTGGGCCACCCATGGCGCGCCCTCGGACATCAACAGCCATCCCCATCTGTCGGACTCCGGCAAGATCGCCGTGGTCCACAACGGGATCATTGAAAATCAGGCCCGTCTCCGGGCCCGGCTGGAGGGCTTCGGGATCCATTTCCGGTCCGAGACGGACACGGAGGTGATCTCCAACCTCATCGGCTACTACTACGATCAGACCCCGGACTTTATCTCCGCCGTCCGCCAGGCCATGGCCCGGCTGGAGGGGAGCTTTGCCCTAGCCATTCTCTGCGCCGACCGGCCCGGCACCGTGATCGCCGTGAAAAAGGACTCCCCCCTGATCTTCGGCTTCGGGGACGGGGAGAATTTCGTGGCCTCCGACGTGCCCGCTATTTTGAAATACACCCAGACTGTGGCCTACCTGGACGACGGGGACATGGTGATCTTCGACGCCAACCACGCCGTCTTCCTGGACGCCGCCGGGGACCCCCTGGACAAGGCCAGGGAGCACATCACCTGGGACGTGTCCGACGCGGAGCGGGGCGGCTACGACCACTTCATGCTCAAGGAGATCTTCGAGCAGCCCAAGGCGCTGCGGGACGCCATCTACCCCCGCCTGAAGGACGGCAGGGCGGTCCTGGAGGGTCTGGACCTGACCAGGGAGTACTTACAGGGCCTCCGGAAGATCTACCTGGTAGCCTGCGGCTCGGCCTACTTCGTGTCGGTCCTGGCAAAATACACCATTGAAAAGGCTTGCCGCATCCCCACGGAGGCGGTCATGGCCTCAGAGTTCCGCTACTCCGACCCGGTGGTGGACGGGAGCAACCTTGTTATCATCATCAGCCAGTCCGGCGAGACGGCGGACACCCTGGCGGCCCTCCGGGAGGCCAAGCGCCTGGGGGCCAAGACCTTGGCAATCGTCAACGTGGTGGGCTCCGCCATTGCCAAGGCGGCGGACGCGGTGATGTACACCTGGGCCGGCCCGGAGATCGCCGTAGCCACCACCAAAGCCTTTTCCAACCAGCTTGCGGCGGTGTACCTGCTGACGCTGCACATGGCCTCCACGCTTGGCACCTTCTCCGAGGAGGAGTGCCGGAAATTGGCGGATTCCTTGATGGATCTGCCCGACGCGGTGGAGCGGGTCCTCTCCGAGGAGAATCTCAAGAAGTGCCAGTACCTTGCCAGCCGCTACTGCGGCCGTCACGACGCCTTCTACATCGGCCGGAACATCGACAGCGCCGTGTGTCTGGAGGGCAGCCTCAAGCTCAAGGAGGTGGCCTACCTCCACAGCGAGGCATACCCCGCCGGGGAGCTGAAGCACGGCCCCATCTCCCTCATCGAGGAGGGCACCCTGGTGGTGGCCCTGGCCACAGTCTCCAGCCTCTTTGAAAAGACGGCGGCCAACATCCGGGAGGTCAAGGCCCGGGGCGCGGACGTCCTGTGTATCACTCTGGAGGATTTTGAGCAGGCCGCCGCCCAGGACGCCGACAACGTCCTGACCGTCCCGGCCATCCATCCCACTCTCCAGCCCAGCCTGACCTTGATCCCCTTGCAGCTCTTCGCCTACTACGTGGCGGTCAACCGGGGCTGCGACGTGGATAAGCCCAGAAATCTTGCCAAATCCGTCACCGTGGAGTGAATTTTCAAATGCAGACCGCCGGTCCCCAGGGAAGGGGACCGGCGGTCGCCGCGTTTGGAGGAAAATAGGCATTTTATACATAAAAATGGGAAGCGATTTGGCGATCATGCTGATTGACAGTTCGCTTCCTTCTAAGTATAATAATGCTAGTTATTAAAGAAAAACTAATAAAACAAATTGGAGGTATTTCTATGAAAAAGCAGCTTTACAATATCGCCTGTTTCCTGCCCTTCGCGTTGGTCGCCTTCTTGATCCTGTTTCTCCTTCTCACCCTGGGCGCCAGCTCCATGGCCGTCGACGCCTGGCTGACCCTGGCGGGGTTCCTGGCCGCCGGGTGCCTGCTGTGGAAGCGGCACTGGTGGGGCTGCCTTCTGGCCTTCCCCAGCGGGATCTATTTCATCGTCTATGGCCTGACCCATACCAGCGCGGGAGACCAGCCCAGCCTCAACATTTTCTGCGGGGCGATGATCCTCCTCTACTTCGCCGTCTGCGGCGGCCTGCTCCTCCCGCGAAAGCGGGCCTAAAACGAAAGTGCTCCGGACGGGCAAAACCGCCGGAGCATTTCAGACTTCCGAACCCCTTCGGGGCTTTTTGAAAATTTGCGGATGGCATGGCCGGAGCCATGCCATCCGTAAGGTCGATGCCCTTGCCGCAAGTCCGGCGGGCGTCATTTTTATTTTTTCACCAGCTCGGCGGTGTCCTGGGCGATCATCAGCTCCTCGTTGGTGGGGATGACCCAGACCTTGACCTTGGAGTCGTCGGCGGAGATCAGAGCCTCCTTGCCCCGGACATTGTTGCGCTCGGGGTCCAGCTTCACGCCCATGTATTCCAGGCCCTCGCAGATTCGGGCCCGCATGGAGGCGGAGTTCTCGCCCACGCCGGCGGTGAACACCAGGCAGTCGCATCCGCCCAGGGCGGCGGCGTAGGCGCCGATGTACTTTTTGACCTCGTAGGCAAACTTTTCCAGGGCCAGGGCAGCGTCGCCGTTGCCCTGAGCGGCGGCGTCCTCGATGTCCCGGAAGTCGGAGGACACCCCGGACAGCGCCAAAACGCCAGACTTCTTGTTGAGCATATTCAGGCACTCGTCCACGGACATACCGTACTTGTTCACAATAAACTGGACCACGCAGGCGTCGATGTCGCCGGACCGGGTGCCCATGCAGACGCCGGCCAGGGGGGACAGGCCCATGGAGGTGTCCTGGCACTTGCCGCCGGCCACGGCGGAGAGGGAGGAGCCGTTGCCCAGGTGGCAGTTGATGAGCTTGATATCCTCCCGGCCCATGAGGGCGACGGCCCGGCGGGTCACATACTTGTGGGAGGTGCCGTGGAAGCCGTAGCGGCGGATGTCGTCGTTTTCATAGTAGGTCTTGGGGATGGCGTAACGGTATGCCTTGGGGGGCATGGTCATGTGGAAAGCGGTGTCGAAGACGGCCACCTGGGGCTTGCCGGGCATGACGGCCTGGCAGGCCCGGATGCCCATCAGATTGGCGGGATTGTGCAGGGGGCCCAGGGGGATGCAGTCCTCGATGGCCTTGATGCAGGCGTCGTCAATGACGCAGGAATCGCTGAACTTCATGCCGCCATGGAGCACCCGGTGGCCCACGGCGTCGATCTCGTCGGTGGAGGCGATGACGCCGTTCTCCTTGTCCACCAGGATGTTCAGCACGGCGGTGATGGCCTCGGAATGGGTGGGCATGGGGATGTCCAGCTCCACCTTTTTGTCCCCGGCCTTGTGGGTCAGGCGGCCGTCGATGCCGATGCGCTCACAGAGGCCCTTTGCAGAGACCGCGCCGGTCTCCGGGTCCATGAGCTGATACTTGAGGGACGAGCTGCCCGCGTTGATGACCAGAACATTCATATTGAAAACGTCCTCCTAAAAAAGTATTTTCCATTTGGGGAAAAGTGTGGTATGATAGCTATCATCATTTTACCCCATTCTTCCCTGTTTCGCAAGGCTTTTTTAGAAAGGCGGGAGACTTTTTTGCAAACGGTAGGCATTGTCTGCGAATATAACCCCCTCCACCTGGGGCATCTGCGGCAGCTTGACGCCGCCCGGACCCGGGTCGGGCCCGGCGGGGCCATCGTCTGCCTGATGAGCGGGGACTACGTCCAGCGGGGCACCCCGGCCATTTTCCCCAAGGCTCTCCGGGCCAGGGGCGCGGTCCTCTGCGGGGCGGACCTGGTGCTGGAGCTTCCGGTGACGGCTTCGCTGTCCTCCGCCGAGGGCTTCGCCGCCCGGAGCGTGGAGATCCTCGTCCCCTTCTGCGGCGCGCTGTGCTTCGGAGCGGAAAATCCGGAGCCCGCCGCCCTCCGGCGGGCGGCGGAGGCGCTGCTGGGCCCCGAGTTTCCGCCCCTGCTGAGGGAAAACCTGGCCCGGGGCGTGTCCTTCCCCGCCGCCCGGCAGGCGGCTCTGGCGGCCCTGGGGGTGGACCCGGCCCTGGCCGCCAAGCCCAACAATATTTTGGCGGTGGAATACTGCAAGGCGATCTTGTCCCAGAACGCGGCCATGGACATTTTTCCCCTCTCCCGGCCCGCCGGGGTCATGGGGGACCTGCCGGACCCGGAGAACCCCTCCGCCGCCGCCATTCGGGCCCAAATCGAAGGGGACAAGCCCTTCCTGGACTATGTGCCGGAACCGGTCCGGTCCCTGTTTGCCGCCGCCCCGGTCCACACCCTGGCCGCCGGAGAGCGGGCCGTCCTGGCCCGGCTCCGGTCCATGGAGGAGGCGGAGTTCGCGTCCCTGCCCTACGGCTCCGAGGGCCTGTGGCGGAAGCTGTACAAAGCCGTCCGCCGGGAGCCCACCCTGGAGGCCGTTTTCGCCGCCGTCAAGTCCAAGCGCTACCCCCGGACCCGGCTCCAGAGGATGGTCCTCTGCGCCGCCCTGGGCCTGACGGCCCGGACCCTTTCCGCCCCGGCCCCCTACGTCCGGGTGCTGGCGCTGAACGAAAAAGGCGGGGAGCTCCTGAAAATCGCCCGGAAAACCGGGGCTTTCCCCAACGCCGGGGCCAAGCTGGACAGCCCCTACCAGGTTTTGGAGCGCCGGGCGGAGGATCTTTACGGTCTGTTCGCCCGGGAGGAGGTGGGGCCCCCGGGAAACCGGTCCCGGGTACAATTTTTGGAAAAAACCCTTGACAATCCTCCTTCTATTTGATATCATATTGATATCAAATAGAAGGAGGGATTTCCCCATGGAAGAAAAAATTCTCAGTAAAAAGCAGAACGGTATGCCCGTGCTGCTTGGTACCATCGCCGGGTACATCGCGGCCATCGCGTTGATCATCCTGGCCATTTTCCTGCTGGACGACGAGACGAATCCCAACCCCAACTATGTCCTGGGGGGCATTTGCTTGGCGGTGGGCCTGATCTGGTCCGTCACCGGCTGGATCCTGTTTTTGGGCCTAAAGGTCCTCAAGCCCCAGGAGGCCCTGGTGCTGACCCTCTTCGGCGACTACATCGGCACCCTGAAAAGCCAGGGCTTCTTCTTCGTCAACCCCTTCTGCTCCGCCGTGAACCCCGCCGCCCAGACCCGGCTGAGCCAGAGCGGCGACGTGAAGGGCGCCATGGCCGCCGCCGTGGCCCAGGGGGAGAATGGGGCCAGCACCTCCGTTTCCATGCCCAGCATGAAGATCTCCCTGAAGGTCATGACCCTGTCCAACTCCCGGCAGAAGATCAACGACTGCCTGGGCAATCCCGTGGAGATCGGCATCGCCGT
>CANQQO010000055.1 GCA_947625965.1 uncultured Oscillospiraceae bacterium | reverse complement strand
CGGCATCGTTCCCGCTGTACTTGGCCGGTGGCCGCAGACAACGCGCACAGGGATGTCTGAAATCGCTCCCCTTGCGCTCTGCCCGGTATCGGAAGACGTCCGGCATCGTTCCCGCTGTACTTGGCCGGTGGCCGCAGACAACGCGCACAGGGATGTCTGAAATCGCTCCCCTTGCGCTCTGCCCGGTATCGGAAGACGTCCGGCATCGTTCCCGCTGTACTTGGCCGGTGGCCGCAGACAACGCGCACAGGGATGTCTGAAATCGCTCCCCTTGCGCCATGCCCGGTATCGGCGGTGGGACCGGCGGCATTTGCAGAGCGCACCCAATATTTTGCCCGGCGGGACTCCCCGCCGGGTAAAAAATCAATGGGCGAATTGGCTGTTGTAGAGCTCGGCGTAGAAGCCGCCCTTGCGGAGCAGGTCCTCATGGCGGCCCTGCTCGAGGATCCGGCCGTCCTTCATCACCAGGATGATGTCCGCCTCCCGGATGGTGGACAGGCGGTGGGCCACGATGAAGCTGGTGCGGCCCGCCATCATGGCGTCGAAGGCCCGCTGGACCTGGAGCTCCGTCCGGGTGTCGATGGAGGAGGTTGCCTCGTCCAGGAAGAGCATGGGCGGGAGGCAGAGCATCACCCGGGCGATGCACAATAGCTGCTTCTGGCCCTGGGACAGGGCGCCGCCGCTCTCGCCGATGGGGGTGTCGTAGCCCTGGGGGAGCCGCTGGATAAAGCCATGGGCGTGGGCGCGGCGGGCGGCCTCCTCGATCTCGGCTCGGGTGGCGTCGGGCTTGCCCATGGCGATGTTCTCCGCCACGGTGCCGGATCGGAGCCAGGTGTCCTGCAGAACCATGCCCACGCTGCGGCGCAGGTCCCTTCGGTCCATGGTCATGGTATTCACCCCGTCCAAAAGGATCTGGCCGCCCTGAGGGTCGTAAAAGCGCATCAATAAATTGATAAAGGTAGTCTTGCCGCAGCCCGTGGGCCCAACGATGGCCACCCGCTGGCCGGGCCTGACGGAGAGCGAGAAGTCCCGGATCAGGGGCTTTTCCGGGGTGTAGGAGAATTCCAGGTCCCGGATCTCCACAGCGCCGGTGAATTTCTCCGGCCTGGCCGGATGCTCCGGCTCCGGGGGCATGGGCGGCGTCTCGATGAGCTGAAAGACCCGCCCGGCGCAGGCCAGGGAGTTTTGCAGCTCCGCCACCACGCCGGAGATCTCGTTGAAGGGCTTGGTGTACTGGTTGGCGTAGTTGAGGAAGCTGGTCAAATTTCCCACGGTAATGGTCCCCGCCATGGCCGACAGCGCCCCCGTCAGGCCCACGCCGGCGTAGACCAGAGCGTTAACGAATCGGGTGCTGGGGTTGGTGATGGAGGAATAGAAAATGGCCTTCAGCGCGCTTTTCTCCAGGCGAGCGTTGATGGAATCGAACTTTTCCAAAGTCGCTCGCTCATGGGAGAATGCCTGGACCGTCTTGAGGCCCCCTACGGTCTCGTCGATGAGGGCGGTCAGCTCGCCCTGCTCCGCCGTCTGGCGGCGGAACAGATCATAGGTCCGCTGGGCGATGAATTTCGCCACCAGCAGAGACACCGGGGTGATGCACACCACCACCAGGGCGATCTGCCATCGAATGGCCACCATCAGGCCCAGGGTGCCCAAAATGGTGGTGACGCCGGTGAAAAACTGGGTGAAGCCCATGAGCAGACCGTCGGCAAAGCTGTCCACGTCCGCCACGACCCGGCTGACGATGTCCCCCTGGGGATGGCTGTCCAGATAGGAAAGGGGCAGCCGCTGCAAATGGCGGAACGCCTCCTCCCGGACCTCCTGGGTCACCTGGTAGACGGTGCGGTTATTCATCTCCTGCATCAGCCACTGGCTGGCTGCTCCCACTCCCGCGCAGAGCAGGATCTGGCCCAGGATATTCCCCAGAGTCCGGAAATCCACCTGCCCCGCGTCCACGATGCAGTCCACCGCCCGCCCCACCAGAATGGGGATCAGCAGGCTCATGGCCACGTACACCGTCGCCAAGATCAGCGCGGCGGCCAGGGTCGCCAGGTGCCGCCGGACCCGGTGGAGGACCTTCTTCAAAATCTGCCACTGGTCACGCATTTTGGGCCTCCTCTCTGGGGAACTGGGAGTAGTAGATCTCCTGATACACCGGGCAGGAGGCCAAAAGCTCCTCGTGGGTCCCCTTCCCTGCCAGCCGCCCCTCGTCCAGGACCAGGATCTGGTCGGCGAAGCGTACCGAGGCCGCCCGCTGGGACACCAGGAAGGTGGTGGGCTTGTCCGGCAGATCGCGAATGGCCTGGCGGAGCCGCGCGTCGGTGGCGTAGTCCAGAGCCGAGGCGCTGTCGTCCAAGATCAGGATCTTGGGCCTGCGGACCAGCGCCCGGGCAATGGTGAGCCTCTGGCGCTGGCCCCCGGAGAAGTTGGCGCCGCCCTGGGCGACCTGGCTGTCCAGCCCCTCCTTGCCCCGGACCACCTCGGCGGCTTGGGCGGCCTCCAGGGCCCGCCAGAGTTCGTCCTCCGAGGCGTTGGCGTCGCCCCAGAGAAGATTCTCCCGGATGGTGCCCTGGAACAGCGCCGCCCGCTGGGGCACGACCCCCACCGCGAGGCGCAGGGTCCGCCGGTCCAGGCTCTCCACCGGCCTGCCGTCCAGGAGGACCTGGCCGCTCGCCGCGTCGTAAAACCTGGGGATCAAATTGACCAGCGTCGTCTTGCCGGACCCGGTGCCGCCGATGACACCGACGGTCTGCCCTGGCAGAACGTGGAAGGAAATATTCTCCAATGCCGGCGCTCCGGCCCCCGCGTAGGCGGCGGTCACGTCCCGGAACTCCACCTCTCCCCGGAGGGCCGAATCGTCGGACCCCTCCGCCTGAAGGGGCTTCACGTCCAGAAGGGCCTGGACCCGGCTGCCGCAGGCGGCGGCCTTGGTCATGTTGATGATGAGGTTGGCCATCTTCACCAGTTCAACAAGGATCTGGGACATATAATTGTAGAGCGCCACCACCAGGCCCTGGGTCAGGACCCCGGCCTCCACCCGCAGGGCCCCTACGTGGATCAGCACCGCCACCGCCAGATTCAAAATGGCAAAGGTCAGCGGGTTCATCAGCCCCGAGATCCGTCCCGCTAAAAGCTGACGCTTCCGCAGCTCCCGGGTCCGGCCGGAAAAGGCGGCGATCTGCTCGTCCTCCTTGCAGAAGGCCCGCAGGACCCGCACTCCGGTCAAATTCTCCCGGGTGGCGGCTGTGACCCCGTCCAGCCCCGCCTGGACCCGGCGGTACATGGGCATTGTGGTTAACATAATTCCGAAGACCACCAGGCACAGCGCCACGATCAGCGCCACAAACACCAGCGCCGCCTGAAAATCGATGGTAAAAGCCATGACCATGGCTCCGAACACCACAAAGGGGGACCGCAGCAGGAGCCGGAGGGTCAGATTCACGCCGTTCTGGACCTGGTTGATGTCCGAGGTCATGCGAGTGACCAGGGTAGCGGCCCCCAGGGCATCCTGTTCCGTATATCCCAAGGACAGAATATGCTCCATCGCCGCCCGCCGCAGCCGGGCGGCAAAGCCCACGGCGGTCCGGGCGGCAAAAAACTGGGCCGTAATGGCGCAGACCAGGCCGATCACTCCCAGTCCCACCATCAGCAGGCACATCCGCACAACGTACCCCCGGTCCCCGGCGGCAATGCCCACGTCCACGATGCTCGCCACCACCAGAGGGATCAGCAGCTCGAACACGGCCTCCAGCAGCTTGAACAGCGGTCCCAGGGCGCAGTCCCGGCCGTAGCCCTTCATATATTTCAGCAGTTTGATCAAGGGTCCCACCTCGCTTGTGGAGGTATTATACCACGGCTTCCCTCTTTTGGCAACGCGGAAAGAAATTTCTGTTGACTTTTTCCCCATTTGCGGCTATAATACGGGTGCTGAAAATGCTACTGTGGCTCAGTTGGTAGAGCAGCTGATTCGTAATCAGCAGGTCGCCGGTTCGAGTCCGGCCAGTAGCTCCAGAAAAAGCCGCTGAAATTGATGTTTCAGCGGCTTTGCGGTTGTCAAAAACGTTCGTTTTTGACAACCGACCAAATGGGACCCGCTTCGCTGGGCTCCCATTTGGAGGGGATTGCAGGCTGAACCGCGCACTCGCCGGGGACATTGTCCCCAGCTCGCACACTCTCAGCCTGAGAGGTATTTTTTGCCAGGTACACGCCCTGGCAAAAAATGATTGAAATGGGTTTGCCGTCTGCGGACGGCAAACTCAGAAAGGCTGTTTGACAAGCTGTCTCTCTTGAGATTGCTGCGCCTCGGGTCCACAGAATTATGTTGACATATTCGCCCAAATATGCTAAAATGCACCTGGTCCCTCTTCGGGACCAGGTGCTGCCATAACGGTAGGCGGTTATGCCCTCACATCAGGGGGCGCATCCTGCCCCCTGACACAGAGAAAGGGGGGCTGCTCTATGACTACAACCGAAGTACTTACACTTTGCCTTGTCATCATAGGCGTCATTGGTCTGGTCATTCAGATCATGAATAACAGGAAGTAACCGCCCCCTCAGCCAAGGATACGGTTACTTCCTATCCCAGGGGCTGACCGTCTATCGGCAGCACCTTCTCTATGCTTATTATAGCACATCCCAGCGGTTTGTCAAGGATCAGATCCTTTTTTTCGCGCCGTTCCCCCGCCCTTGGCATATCCTGTTCCGGAGGATCGCGGGGAAAGCCGCCGGCCCGGGGAACCGGGCCGGCTTTGTGTTTAGTTGGAAAAGCTGGGCGGGTTCACGTTCCTGCCCGCGAAGGCGTTGGGGCCGGGATTGGACAGGGAAAAATACATCTTCGCCGCCTTGGTGGTGCCAAAATCCCGGTTGGAGCCGGTATCCTGGACCTTGTTGAAGGCGTCCCGGAACATCTGATTGTGGGCCTCCTCCCGGTTTAGCAGGAAGTCGATGGTCTCCCGGACCTTCTTATCGTCGATCTGGCGGTAGAGGTATTCATAGACCACCTTGGCCCGCTGCTCGGAGGCAATGTTGCTGAGCAGGTCGGCGCAGAGGTCCCCGGTGACGGTGACATAGTCCGCCGTCCAGGAGTAGCCGGAGGCGTTGATCAGGCCGGGATTCAGGCCCAGGAGCACATGGGTCTGGATCTCCCCCGCGTCCACCTGGTCCGCAGACAGGTCATGGCCGTTGAGCAGATTGATGGTCTGGGCCACCATCTCCATGTGGCCCAGCTCCTCCGCCGCGATGTCCAGGAACAGGTCCTTGATCTCCGGGTCCTTGACGCGGAAGCTCTGGGACATATACTGCATGGCGGCCTTCAGTTCTCCGTTGCCGCCGCCGAGCTGCTCTTGCAGCAGCGCCGCGTACTGAGGATTGGGCTTTTCCACCGCCACGGGATGGAACAGGCGTTTTTCGTGCTTAAACATAGGTTTTCCCCCTTCGGTGTTTCCGCTAGGATGCCCCGAAGGGGGAAAAATATTCACACTTTGGCGTCGCTGACGATCTGATAATAGGCGTTGGAGGTCAGGCGGTAGACCAGCAGGTAGAACGCCCCGAAGATCAGGATGCACACCCCGTTCACCGCCAGCAGCAGCGGCAGATTGTTCAGGTTGAACAAGATCAGCAGCCGGTAGATCAGCGGAAAGGCGAAGCACAGGTGCAGCACCGTGGCGGCCAGGGGCAGGAAAAAGACCGTGCGGACCTGGGAATCGACGCTGCGGCGGATGTCCTGGGGCGTCATGCCCACCTTTTGCATTACGCCGAAGCGGGCCTGATCCTCGTAGCCCTCGGAGATCTGCTTGTAGTAGAGAATCAGCACCGTGGCCGCCAAAAAGACGATGCTGAGCAGAATCCCCAGATAGAGCAGCCCGCCGAAGGTGGCGTAAAAGTCCTGGCGGTTCCCCTCCCGGCTCTCCGTCTGAATATAGTCGTAGGGGAATTGGTCATAGGTGAGCGCCGGTTCCTCCGGACCCTGGGCCTGAAAAAGGTCCTGGGTGAGCAGGCTGTCCAGCCGGCCGATCAGGTCCATCTGGGTCTCCGGCCCGGCGCCGGTGTCGAACCGATAGTACCAGAAAGAGTTGTAGGTGTGCCCGCCGCCGGCATCCCGGAAGTCCTCAATGGGGGCCAGGAGCCGCTCCACATCGGCGGTCACCAGATAGAAGCTGTTGACCACGTCCACAGCCGCCTCCCCGTTCACCGCGGAAAAATCATTGATCGGCCGGACACGGTACTCCGGCCCGTCCTCCAATGCGAAGGTATCGTCCGTGTACGCTCCCCGCAGGGCGTAGACCAGCAGCTCGTCCTCCGCCAACTGAACGTTTTCGCCGGAGAGGCGGTTGTAGGTGTCCAGAGAGAGGACGTAAAAGGTAAAGAGCTTCCCGTAGTCCACGGAGACACCCTCATATTCCTCATAGTTTTCCGCCACCCGGCCCTGCTCCAGCAGGCCGGAGAAGGAAACCTGGGTGTAATCCATCACGTTTTCCGGCTCAAATCCGTAGCTGTCCCCCAGCTCCCCGATCCGGCGCCGGACCGTGTCCAGGTCGGCATTCTCCAAATCGGCGTAGCCCTCAAAGGCCACGCTGACATTGATCTGCCGGGGATAGCGGGCCAAAAGGCTGTCCTCCGTCCCGACGTAGAGGCAGCTGGTGCTGGAGAGCATCACCAATACCATGGTACACAGGATGCAGATGGAGGCCAGCCCCGCCCCGTTGCGGCGCATCCGGTAGACCATGGAGGCCACGGAGACAAAGTGATCCTTTTGATAGTAGTACCGGGTGTTTTTTTGCAGGCCCCGGCACAGCGCCACGGACCCGGAAATGAACAGCAGATAGGTTGCCAGGATCACCAGGGCCACCGCGACAAAGAACCACACCATCACCTCCAGCGGCTGCCGCAGAGTCACCGCCAGGTAATAGGCAAATCCCAGCAGGATCAGGCCCAGTACCGCCAGGACCCAGTTGGCCTTGGGGGGCTTCTCCCCCGTGTTTTCCCCCCGGAGCAGGGTCACAGGGTTCGTAAGCCGCACCCGGAACAAATTCACCAGGAAAATCAGGAGAAAAATGACCCCAAAGGCCTTGGCCGTATACCAGGCAACATCAAAATTGAAGGTCAGCCGGAAGTCCGGCCCCTCGTGGACCACCGCCAGCAGCCCCGCCTGGGCCAGCTTGAACAGCGCCGCCCCCAGGAACACGCCTCCCAATAGGCAGAGAAAATACACCGTCAGCGTCTCAAAAAACATGGTGACGCCCACATGGCCCTTGCCCATGCCCAGGACATTATAGAGCCCGTATTCCTTCATCCGTCGGCGGAGGATAAAGGAATTGGAGTAGAACAAAAACAGGGCGGAAAACAGCAGCATAATGAAGACGCCCAGGCCCAGAAACTGCTGGGCCCGGCTGCCGCCGGCGGTGGAGGACAGGACTTCGTCCACCGTCAGGGCTCCGACGATGTAATTCATGGCCACGGTTCCCATGCCCGCCAGCAGGTACGGGCCGTACAGCCGTCCGTTTTTCCGGATCCCGCTCCAGGCCAGGCGGGGGTAAAACAGCAGCCTTTTCATTGCTCCTCCCTCCCGGTGGCCAGGGCGGTGAGGGCGTCCGTGATCCGCTGGTAGAACTCCTGATCGGTGCAGCCGCCCCGGTAGAGCTGGTGGAATACCTGGCCGTCTTTGATGAACAGCACCCGCCCGGCGTGGCTGGCGGCCTTGACGGAATGGGTCACCATCAGCACCGTCTGCCCCTCCTCGTTGATCTGGGCAAAGAGGCGCAGCAGCTCGTCGGTGGCCTTGGAGTCCAGGGCCCCGGTGGGCTCGTCCGCCAGCAGCAGCCGGGGGCGGGTGATCAAGGCCCGGGCCACGGCGGCCCGCTGCTTCTGGCCGCCGGAGATCTCATAGGGGTACTTTTTCAGCAGCTCCCCGATGCCCAGCTTTTCCGCCAGAGGCGTCAGCCGGTCCCGCATCTCCCAGTAGGGCCGGGAGGCCAGGACCAGGGGCAAATAGATATTGTCCTCCACGGTGAAGGTGTCCAGCAGATTGAACTCCTGGAACACAAATCCCAGATTGTCCCGGCGGAAGGCCGCCATGGCCCCCTGGCCGATCTTACTTAAATTCCTGCCATCCAGGTACACCGCCCCGGCGGTGGGGCTGTCCAGTGCCGCCAGAATGTTCAGAAGGGTGGTCTTGCCGCTGCCGGACTCGCCCATGATGGCCACAAACTCCCCCTCCTCCACGCAGAAGGATACATTGGTCAGGGCCTCCACCTTTTGCGCGCCCAAACGGGTGGTATAGACTTTTTTCAGATTCTCCACTTCCAAAATGCGCATAAGTCAACCTCCTTTGATGGCGCTATTGTAACAGACCGGGGAACCGCAAGGCCATGGATTCGCCTTACATTTTCCCCGGTCAAACGAACAAAATTGTCACATTTACTCCGCTGTTAGCGGCGTCCGATCCAGGCGGAGCCGGATCACGGTGCCCTTTCCCGGCTCCGATGCGGCGGTGATGCCGTGGCTCAGGTTCCGGCAGATCCGCTGGCACAGATACAGCCCGATGCCGCTGGCCCGCTTGTCGGTCCGGCCGTTGAAGCCGGTGTAGCCCAGCTCAAAAATACGGGGCAGATCCTCCGGGGCGATGCCGATGCCCGTGTCCCGGACGCAGAGGGTCATGGGCTCCTCCAGGGTGATGGAGATGCTCCCGGAGGGGGTGTATTTCAGCGCGTTGGACAGGAGCTGCTCCAAAACAAAGCAGAGCCACTTTTCATCCGTCAAAACCCTGACATGGACGGGCTCGTATTCCAGCTTGATCTTTTTCCGAATAAACTGGGGCGCGAACCGGCGGATCGCGGCCCGGACGATGGCGTCCAAGTCGTACTCCCTAAAGACATAGTCCCCAGAGCCGGATTCCAGCCGAAAATAGGCCAGGACCATGTCCACATACTGCTCCACCCGCACCAGCTCCTCGGTGAGCTGGCGGGACAGGTCTGTGTCCTCGCTTTGGAGCCGCAGGTGCATGGCGGCGATGGGAGTCTTGATCTGGTGGACCCAGAGGGTGCAGTACATCTTCATGTCCGCCGCGCTGGTCTGGGCGGCGCCGCGGAACTGGTCCAACTGGTCCCGAAGGGTCTGGACCAGGGCCTGGTAGTCCCTTTCCACCCCGGTGTCCGCCGGAGGCAGGGGGTCCATCAGCTCCGCCGGCAGCTTCGCCAGGGCGGTCAAGGTTCGGTGCCGCAGAAGGGCCCGGCGGTAGTCCGCCGCCAGAAACGCCCCTCCCAGCAGGAGGCACAGGATCGTCGGATAGGCCACCGCCTTCCAGGGCAGCCGGAACAGCGCGAAGACCAGGGCGTAGACCCCGGCGCACAGGGCAAAAAAGGCCAAAACGCCCCGCTTTTGCCGCAGATAGGACGGAAAAAAGTCCATAGCGTCACCCAATATAGTAGCCCTGGCCAAATTTGGTCAGGATAAAGTTTTCCAGCCCGGCGGCGTCCAGCTTTTTCCGCAGGCGGTTCACGTTCACCGTCAGGGTGTTCTCGTCCACAAAGCTGTCCGTCGCCCAGAGGCGCTCCATCAGCTTTTCCCGGCTGACGGTCCTGCCCCGGTTCTCCATCAGGGTCAGGAGGATCTTGTACTCGTTCTTGGTCAGGCTGATCGAGCGGTTTTCATAGACCAGGGTCCCGTCCCCGGTGTTCAGCAGCGCCCCCCGGTGCTCGAATACCGGCATGGCCGCCCCAAAGGCGTAGGCCCGGCGCAGAAGGGCCTGGAGCTTTGCCATGAGGACGCTGATGTGGAAGGGCTTGGCGATGAAGTCGTCGGCCCCCAGGTTCATGGCCATGACGATATTCATATTGTCGGAGGCGGAGGACAGAAAGAGGATGGGCACCTTGGAGACCTGCCGAATCAGGCTGCACCAGTGATACCCGTCGTAAAAGGGCAGGCCAATGTCCAGCAGCACCAAATGGGGGTCGTATTCGGAAAACGCGGCCATGACGTTGCGAAAATCCGCCGCCCGGCGGACATCCAGGTCCCACAGCCGCGCCTGGTCCTCGATGGCCTGGGCAATGCCCGGGTCGTCCTCCACAAGAAAGATCCGATACATCCTAGCCCCCCGACCGTGCCAGAGCCAGGGCCAGGGCCGCCTGGATGGCTTTCTCCCGGACCTGGGAGCGGGTGCCGCAGAAGTGATGCTCCTGGACCACGGCCCCGGAGCCGTCGGCACAGCCCACAAAGACCGTACCCACCGGGCGGCCAAACTCGTCCCCGTCGGGTCCCGCCAGGCCGGTGACGGAGATGGCTACGTCAGCCCCCAGGGCCTCCCGGGCGCCCCAGGCCATGGCTTCCGCCACTGAGGCGGACACCGCCCCCTCCGTCTCCAGCAGAGAGGCCGGGACATGGAGCAGATCCCGCTTGATTTGGTTTACATAACATATTATCCCGCCCTTATAGACCTTGGAGCTGCCGGGGATCGCGGTGAGGGCCTGGCCGATACCGCCGCCGGTACAGCTCTCCGCCGTGGCAAGGGTCTTCCCCGCCAGGGTGGAAAGGAGGTCAGAGCAGAGCTTCTTCTTCGTCATAACGCACCGTCACTTTCTCAATCGTCGCCAGGGCCCGTTCGATCAGGGCGGGCCGGTCCAGGGGGGCTTCCGCCTTCCGCACCTGGCCCAGCGTGGGCTTGGTACGGGGATGCCTGGGAGTGAAGACCGTACAGCAGTCCTCATAGGGCAGGATGGAGGTCTCCAGGGTGCCGATCCTCCGGGCCCGGGCGACGATCTCCTCCTTGTCCATGCCCACCAGGGGCATGAAGATGGGCAGGCTCACCCGCTCCCCCGTCACCGCCATGGCCTCCATGGTCTGGCTGGCCACCTGTCCCAGGTTCTCTCCGGTGACCAGGGCCCCGCAGCCGTCCCGCTCCGCGAGCCGCTGGGCGATCTCCATCATGAAGCGGCGCATGATGAGGGTGAAGTATTCCTCCGGGCAGTTGTCCCGGATGGCCTCCTGGATCTCCGTGAAGCCCACGATGTTCACCGTCATCCGGCCGCAGTATCTGCTCACCAGCCTCGCCAGTTCTAAGACCTTGTCCTTGGCGAGCTGGGAGGTGTAGGGATAGGAGAAGAAGTGGACCGCCTCCACCTCCATCCCCCGCTTGGCCATCATGTAGGCCGCCACGGGGGAGTCGATGCCCCCGGAGAGCAGGCACATGGCCCTGCCCCCCACCCCGGTTGGCAGGCCCCCGGCGCCGGGGGCGGCGGGACCGTGGACGTAGGCCGCCAGGTCCCGGATCTCTACGTACACCGTGTACTCGGGATCATGGACATCCACCCGGCAGTTCGGATGGGCCTCCGCCAGGCGGCCGCCGATCTCCTGGGAGATCTGGATCGAGGTCAGGGGAAACGCCTTGTCCGACCGCTTGGACTCCACCTTGAAGGAGGCGGCCTGGTCCAGATCGTCGCCCAGATAGGTCTCCACGGCCCGGAAAATCGCCTCCAGGTCCTTCTCGCAGGGGCGGCAGCGGCACAGGCTCACCGTCCCGAAGACCGTGCCCAGGGCCTCCCAGGCCCCATCCAGGTCCGCTTCCTCGTCCATGGGCTCCACGTAGACCGTGGACTGCATGAGATAGACGTCGAAATTGCCGTATTTTTTCACCCGCCGGCGGACGTTTTGCCGCAGACGGTTCTCAAACTGGCGCTTGTTGGCCCCCTTCAGGACCACCTCGCCCAGCTTCATCAAAAAGATCTCTTTCATAGCGACTCCTTACAAATAATCATTATCGGGGACCGAAGCCGGCGGTCCGGTACTGGATGGCCTCGGCAATGTGCTGGGACCGGATCTGTTCGCTTCCATCCAGGTCCGCGATGGTCCGGGCCACCTTTACGATCCGATCATAGCTCCGGGCCGTCAGGCCCAGGGCCTCGTAAGCCTGCTCCATCAGCTCCGCCCCCTCAGAGTCCAGGGCGCACCAGCGGCGCAGCTCCTCCTGGCCCATCCGGGCGTTGCACATCCGGCTCTCCTCGCCGAAGCGGGCGTGCTGCCGGTTTCGTGCGGCGTCCACCCGGGCCTTTACCTCGGCGGAGGGCTCCGCCTCCGCCCGGACCCGCAGCTCCTCAAAATGGACCGCCGGGACCTCCACCACAATGTCGATCCGGTCCAGCAGGGGGCCGGAGATCCGGTTCCGGTAGCTCTCCACCGCCTGGGGCGTACAGGTGCAGCGGCCCGAGGGATCCCCGTACCAGCCGCATTTGCAGGGGTTCATGGCGCACACCAGCATGAATTCCGCCGGGAAGGTCTCCGTCCCGTTGGCCCGGGAGATGGTCACTTTGCCGTCCTCCAGAGGCTGGCGCATGAGCTCCAGCGTGTCCCGGCGGAACTCCGGCAGCTCGTCCAGAAACAGCACCCCCTGATGGGCC
>CANQQO010000054.1 GCA_947625965.1 uncultured Oscillospiraceae bacterium | reverse complement strand
CCAGGGTCGGCCCAATGCGAGAGAAGGCCGTCAATGACCTCCGCACTTCTTCTGGGGATGCCCCGGGCCGGCAATCAACGCGGAAGGGTTGGACTTCCGGCGGGGTTATCTAAGGGGTGGTGCTCCGCGCAGCGAATCAAAATGGATATGATCGCCGGGGGCGATCATACCTCAATTAAGAGCCCCTTGGGCCGACTTCTTTGGGTACTTTCTTGCTCGGGGCAAGAAAGTACCTCCCCCGGAAGGGGTCGGGGGAGCACTTACAATTACAATTGCACCAAAATAAAAAGGTACCGGCCCCCGACTCCCTATTTTCCAGGTCAACGTGCGCCAGCCCAGTAGAATTCGTTCCACCTCCAGGGCTGCCCGGTATCGATTTTGCGTAGAAAGCAACGGGGGAAAATTAAATTCCCATTTTCCGCCCCTTCTCCTTGCTTTTTTCCCACTTTTGAGATATGATAAAAAGGTAAAATGGGGAAAGGGGGGCATTGTCATGGGAGAGCGATCCGGGATCTACCGAGGCTGCCTGCTGGGCCTGGCCGTAGGAGACGCCATGGGCTACACCGTAGACACCAAATCCTGGCCGGAGATCCAGCGGGACTACGGCCCCAATGGGCTCCTGGGCTACGACCTGGTCAACGGCTACGCCGAGATCACCTCCTATACCCAACTGGCGGCCTACTCCGCCAACGCCCTGCTCCTGGGCGCCACCCGGGGGCAGACCAAAGGGAAAATGGCCCCCTTTATCCGCTATGTCGCCGCCGCCCAGCGGGAGTGGGCCATGATCCAGCATACCCGCCGGCCCCCGGAGCGGGCCCTGTGCTGGGTCAGCCAGGTCCCCGAGCTGCGGCGCCGGTGCTGCATGGACACCTGGATGCTGGACACCCTCCGCCGGGGAGACACCGGCACCCCCGAGGAGCCCCAGGGGCGCTCCGCCACCTGCGGGGCCCTCACCGCCGCCATTCCCGTGGGCCTCTTCTTCGACCCGGAACGGATGGAGCCCCAGGAGGTGGGCCGGCTGGGCGCGGAGATCGTGGCCCTGACCCACGGGGAGCCCACCGCTTTCCTGGCCGGGGCCGTGGCGGCCTACTGCGTGGCGGGGCTGATCCAGGACCCTGATACGCCGCTGGAGGAACACTGTCTCCAGGCCGCCGACGCGGCCGCCGCCCAGTTCCGGCGGGAGTATCCCCAGGCCGAGGACCTGCGGGTCCTGCTCCACCGGGCCGTCGCCATGGCCCACGAAAACCTGTCGCCCCAGCACGTCATGGAGCGGCTGGGCTGCGACGACTGCGCCAAGGCCCTGGCCGGGGCCTTCTACGCCGCCCTGGCGTCCCAGGGGGACTTCGACGCCGCCATGATCTGCGCCGTGAACCACTCGGGCCGCAGCGCCGCCGTGGGAGCCGTGACCGGGGCGCTGCTGGGGGCCTCCCTGGGGGAGGAGGCGCTGCCGGAGTTCTATATGGACTGCCTGGAACCGGCCCAGGCCCTCCGGACCCTGGCCGACGACCTGGACCAGGGCTGCCCTCTGGAAAGGACCAGCCGGCTGTTCGACGACGACTGGGACCGCAAATACATCCAGGGTGAGCCTGTGGAGCGGGACGGCTGGTTCGAGGCTTAGCCGGGTGCGCTCCCGCCCGGGGCCGCGTTCGGGCTTCCCTCCGAAATTTGTTGAAAAAAACCGGATTTTTCTTCCATTTTCCTCTTGCAAAAAGGGGACAAGGATGATATACTATCAGTAATCTTGCGTAGATACTACAAAAGAGAGGGGTCCGCCCCTCTCTTTTGCGCTGAAAGAGGCGAATGTTTTGAAGGTGACGGAACTGGTGGCCGACATGGCGAGGCCCATCGTGGAGGCCCGGGGCTGCGAGCTCTGGGACGTGGAGTACGTCCGGGAGGGGTCCGAGCGGTTTTTAAGGATCTATCTCGACAAGGACGGCGGCGTGGGCATCGAGGACTGCGAGGCCGTGGCCCGGGCCATGGACCCGCTGCTGGACAAGGCCGACCCCATCCCCGAGCGGTATCACTTCGAGGTCTGCTCCGCCGGGCTGGAACGGCCCCTGCGGCGGCCCTCGGACTTCCAGAAATTTCTGGGGTCCCCCATCTGGGTGAAGCTCTACCGCCCCATGGAGGGCCGGAAGGAATTTCCCGCCGCTTTGGAAGAATATGACGACGGCCGGGTCACCGTTATGACCCAGGACGGACAGCGCCTGACCCTGGAAAAGAGTCAGGTGGCCCTGATCCGTCTTCGGGCGGAATTTTAGAGAAAGCAGGAGGTTGCGAAGAAAATCATGGCCAGAAATACACGGAAAAAGGCGGCCGAGGCCCCTAAGGTGGACATCGGCGCGGAAATTTTCGCAAGTCTGCGGGATCTGGAGGCTCTGAAGGGCATCCCCGTGGACTACATGGTGGAGCGGCTGAAGCAGGCCCTGACCAACGCCTACCGCCGGGACCGGGAGGATCACCGGGACGTGCCCGCGGAAAACGTGGTGGTGGACCTGAGCGAAAAGGGCCTGACCATGTTCCAGGTCAAGACCGTGGTGGAGGAGGTGGAGGACTCCGCCCTGGAGATCCAGCTGGACGCCGCCCTTGCCATCGACCCCAACGCCCAGGTGGGCGGGGTCATCAGCATCCCCATCAATATCGACAAATTCGGGCGCATCGCCGCCCAGACCGCCAAGCAGGTGGTGATCCAGGGCATCCGGGAGGCCGAGCGGGGCATGAACGCCGCCCCCGAGCGGTTCACCGCCAAGGCCCAGGAGCTGGTCACCGGCAAGGTGACGGACTTCGCCGCCGTGAAACAGCAGATCACCGAGGCGGAGGCGCTGATCCAGCGGAACACCGGCCGGAAAGCCTCGGCCTATGAGCTGGCCCGGGAGCTGGGCATCCCCATGTGGAAGATCCACCTGGCGGAGAACGACCCCGGCGCCCTGGTCCTCACCGTGGGCCAGGGGGAGGAGGCCAGCGATGCCGTCCTCCGCTCCAGCGAGCAGATCCCCGGGGAGCGCTTCGCCCCCGGCGAGATGGTGAAAGCCTACTCCCTGGAGACCCGGAACGCCGGCCGGGAGCCGGTACTCTACGTCTCCCGGACCCATCCCAATCTGATCCGGCGGCTCTTCGAGCTGGAGACCCCGGAGATCGCGGAGGGCCAGGTGGAGATCCGCAACATCGCCCGGGAGGCCGGGTCCCGCTCCAAGATGGCCGTCCGGGCCGCCCAGGAGGGGCTGGATCCCGTGGGCGCCTGCGTGGGGCCCAGAGGCGGCCGGGTGGCCGCCGTGGTGGAGGAGCTCCACGGCGAAAAGGTGGATATCGTGGTCTATTCGGAAGACCCCTGTGAATATGTCCGGGCCGCGCTAAGCCCGGCGGAGGTGGTCTCCGTCACCCAGATCCCCGGCCAGAAGGCCTGCCGGGTGGTGGTGCCGGACAACCAGCTGAGTCTGGCCATCGGCAAGGAGGGCCAGAACGCCCGCCTGGCCGCCCGGCTCACCGGCTACAAGATCGACATCAAGTCCCAGTCCTCCCTGGAAGGCGCCGCCCAGGAGTAAGGGGGGCCGTCCATGGAGAAGAAAATTCCCCAGCGGCAGTGTATGGGCTGCCGGGAACGGAAGGCCAAGCGGGAGCTGATTCGGGTGGTGCGCCGAACCGACGGCACCGTGGGTCTGGATTTTTCCGGCAAGGTCAACGGCCGGGGGGCCTACCTGTGCCCCAACCCCGAATGCCTGAAAAAGGCCCAGCGCTCCCGGGCGCTGGAACGGAGCCTGGAAACCCCCATCCCTCAGGAGGTCTACGATCGCCTGGCCCGGGAAATGGAGGCGGGAAATGGATAGAGCGCTACAGTATCTGTCCCTGGCCCACAAGGCGGGGCTGGCCGCCCTGGGAGAGGAAGCGGCTGCCGCCGCCGCCCGGGCGGGGAACGCCCGGCTGATTCTCGTGGCCGCCGACGCCGCCGACCGCGCCTGGCGGCAGGCGGAGAGCATGACGGCGGGCACGAACCAAAAATGTCTCCGGTTGGGCTGCTCCAAGGAGGCTCTTGGCGCCGCCGTGGGCCGGGCCCAGCTGGCCGTCGCCGCCTTTTTGGACCCGCCCCTGGCCCTGGCCTTTCTGAAAGCCCTGGACCCGCCCCCGCCGGAGGACGTGACCCAGGCCCTTCAAGCGGCGGCGGACCGTCTCCGCCAGCGGCAGGAGGAGGCCAAGGCCCATCAGCGCAACAAGCGCCGGAAGAAGAAGGAACATTGATTTTGGAGGTGTGCATATGAGTTTAGTGAAGTACCGAGTGAAGGAAGTCGCGGCGGATTTTGGCCTGCCGCCCAAGGACATTTCCGCCATCGTCGCGAAATTTTCCGCCAAGCCCAAGTCCTATTCCCAAATTTTGACGGACCAGGAGCTGAACGCGGTTTTTGACTACATGACCCAGACCCATCAGATCACGTCCTTGGAGCAGGTTTTCGCCGCCCAGGCGGCCAAGCCGGAACCCAAGCCCGCGGAGCCGGCCAAGCCGGAGCAGCCCAAGGCCGAGACCCCCGCCCCGGAGCAGGCCAAGGCCCCCAAGCGCCCGGAGCAGCCCAAAAAGCAGGAGGGCAAGCCCCCCAAATCCGAGGGCAAATCCGAGGCCAGGCAGGAGCAAAAGCCTGCGCCCCAGAACGCCCAACCCCAAAAGCCTGCCAAGCCCAAGGAGCCGGAGCGGAAGCGGGAGCGCCGGGTGGTGGATACCTCCGCCGTCCAGGTCAACGCCGCCCGGTTCGACGACCGGGTGGACAGCCTGATGAGCGAGCGGGAGCAGAAGTACACCGGCGGCAAGCAGCGCATTGGCGGCGGCAAAAAGGCCAATAATAAAAAAGACGGCAAATTCAAGGGCAGCAAGGCCCGCAGCGAGGAGCAGGAGAAGCTCCGCCGTCTCCAGATGGAGGTGGCCCGCCGGGCCCCCGTCATCGTGAAGATCCCCGACGAGATCACCGTGGGCGAGCTGGCCTCCCGGATGAAGAAGACCGCCGGGGAGGTCATCAAGCTGCTGCTGAAAAACGGCGTCATCGCCGCCATCAACCAGACCATCGACTATGACACCGCCGAGTTCGTTGCCACGGAGCTGGGCTGCAAGGTGGAGCGGGAAGTCACCGTCACCATCGAGGAGCGGATCATCGACGACCATGTGGACACCGCCGAGGAGCTCCAGCCCCGTTCCCCCGTAGTGGTGGTCATGGGCCATGTGGACCACGGCAAGACCAGCCTGCTGGACGCCGTGCGGAAAACCAACGTGGTCTCCGGCGAGGCCGGCGGCATCACCCAGCATATCGGCGCCTACACCGTGCAGGTAAACGGCAATCCCATCACCTTCCTGGACACCCCCGGCCACGCGGCCTTCACCTCCATGCGGGCCCGGGGCGCCATGTGTACGGATATCGCCATTCTGGTGGTGGCCGCCGACGACGGCATCATGCCCCAGACCATTGAGGCCATCAATCACGCCAAGGCCGCCAAGATCCCCATCGTGGTGGCCGTCAACAAAATGGATAAGCCCGGCGCCAACCCGGACCGAATCAAGCAGCAGCTCACCGAGTACGACCTGCTGCCCGAGGAATGGGGCGGAGACACCATCGTGTGCCCCATCTCCGCCAAGACCGGCATGGGCATCGACAACCTGCTGGAAATGGTCATCGTCACCGCCGAGGTCCAGGATCTGAAGGCCAACCCCAACCGGCCCGCCAAGGGCACCGTGATCGAGGCTCGGCTGGACAAGGCCCGGGGCCCCATCGCCACGCTGCTGGTGCAAAACGGCACCTTGAAGCAGGGCGACATCGTCATTGCCGGCACCGCCGTGGGCCGGGTCCGGGTGATGACCAACGACAAGGGCCGCACCGTCAAGACCGCCGGCCCCTCCCAGCCCGTGGAGATCACCGGCCTGGCCGACGTGCCCACCCCCGGCGACGAGTTCAACGCCGTCTCCGACGAGCGGATGGCCCGGGAGCTGGTGGAGCAGCGCCGTCAGGCGGAAAAGGACGCCCAGGCCAAGCTGGCCACCAAGGTGACTCTGGACAACCTCTTCGACAAGATGAAGGAGGGGGAGATGAAGGAGCTGGATCTGATCGTCAAGGCCGACGTTCAGGGCTCCGCCGAGGCCATCAAGGCCAGCCTGGAGAAGATCTCCAACGACGAGGTCCGGGTGAAGGTCATCCACGCCGGCGTCGGCGCGGTGAACGAGTCCGACATCCTGCTGGCCTCCACCGCCGGGGCCATCGTGGTGGGCTTCAACGTCCGGGCGGACGCCGCCGCCCAGGCCAACGCCCAGCGGTCCAAGGTGGATATGCGGTTCTACCGGGTGATCTACGACGCCATCGACGAGATCGAGGCCGCCATGAAGGGCATGCTGGCCCCCAAGTACCGGGAGGCCGTCATCGGCCACGCCGAGGTCCGGGTGACTTACAAGGTCTCCGCCGTGGGCACCATCGCCGGCTGCATGGTCAAGGACGGCAAGGTGGCCCGGGACGCCAAGGTCCGGGTGCTGCGGGACAACATCGTGGTCCACGAGGGCGAGGTGGGCTCCCTGCAGCGGTTCAAGGACCCGGTCAAGGAGGTCGCCGCCGGCTACGAGTGCGGCATGAGCATCGCCAAGTTCAACGACATCAAAGAGGGCGACATTTTCGAGTGCTTCGTCATGGAGCAAATTCAGGTCTAACGATTCCCGCCGCGCCCAACCGGCGCGGCGGAGCCAAAGAGGAGGGAAGTTCTATGCCATCGAATCGATCGGAACGGATCAACGAGGCAGTTCGGGCGGAGCTGTCCAGCCGTCTGCGGGAGGTCAAGGACCCCAGAGTCCAGGGCACCATGATCTCCATCACCCGGGTGGAGGTCACGGCGGACCAGAAATACGCCAAGGTCTACGTCAGCTTCCTGGAAGCGGATAAGGCCCGGGAGGCCATGAAGGGCCTCAAATCCGCCGCCGGATTCCTGCGCCGGGACCTGGCGAGGGACCTGCAGCTCCGCTGCACCCCGGAGCTGCAATGGGTCCTGGACGACTCCATCTCCCACGGGACCAAAATGCTGGAGCTGCTTCGCTCCCTGGAGATCGAACATGAAGAAACTGACGAGAGCTGAGACCGCCCGGTGGCTGTCCCAGGGCGACAACTATCTGATCCTGACGCACCGCCGCCCCGACGGGGACACGGTGGGTTCCGCCGCCGCCCTGTGCCGGACCCTCCGGCGGCTGGGGAAGTCCGCCGCCGTCCTGGAAAACCGGGAGGTGACGGAAAAATATCAGCCCCTTTTGGCCGGCCTGACCCAGGCCCAGCCGGAGGCGGATCAGACCGTGATCTCCGTGGACGTGGCCTCGGCCAATATGCTCCCCGACGCTTTCGCCCCCCTGCTGCCCAGGGTCCAACTGCGGATCGACCACCACGCGGGCGCGTCCTTCACCCCCCTGGAGCTGGTGGACCCGGAGGCGGGGGCCTGCGCCGAGATCCTCTGGGACCTGTTCGGCCTGCTGGGTCTGGAAATGGACAAGCCCACCGCCGAGGCCGTCTACACCGCCGTGTCCACGGACACCGGCTGCTTCCGCTACGCCAATACCACCGCCCACACCTTCGCGGCGGCGGGGGCCTGCGCCCAGGCGGGGGGCGATCTGTTTGCCATCAACCAGGCCATTTTTGAGACCAGCACCCTGGCAAAGCTCCGCCTCTGCGGCTACGCGGCGGACCACATCCGCCTCTTTGCCGGGGGACGGGGCGCCGTCTTTCCCCTGCCCAAGGCGGCGGAGGGAGCGCTGGGGACGACGGAGGACGATCTGGAGAATGTCTCCGGCCTGCCCCGGTCCCTGCCCGGGGTGGTCCTGGCCGCCACCCTTCGGGAAAATCCGGACGGGTCGGCGAAGGTATCCCTCCGGGCCGCACCGGGCTGCGACGCGGCGGCCATCTGCGCCCGATTCGGCGGCGGGGGCCACCGGGGCGCGGCGGGGGCTACGCTGAAAATGTCCCTGGAGGAGGCCGCCCAGGCCCTGGAGCGGGCCATGACGGAGGCGCTATGAACGGCATCGTCATCGTGGACAAGCCCGCCGGCTGGACCAGCCAGGACGTGGCGGCCAAGCTCCGCCGGGTCTACAACACCCGCCGGGTGGGCCACGGAGGGACCCTGGACCCCATGGCCACCGGAGTGCTGCCCGTCTTTCTGGGCCGGGCCACCCGGGCGGTGCCCTTTTTCGAGGGGGCGGAGAAAAAATACGCCGCCACCCTCCGCCTGGGCCTGACCACGGACACCGAGGACGTCACCGGCAGGGTCCTGTCCCAGCGCCCCGTGTCCGTGACGGAGGCGCAGTTCCGGGCCCTTCTTCCCCGGTTCACCGGGACGATCCGGCAGGTCCCCCCCATGTATTCCGCCCTGAAGGTCCAGGGCCGGCGGCTCTACGACCTGGCCCGGGAGGGCCGGGAGGTGGCGCGGCCGCCCCGGGAGATCACCATCTTCTCCCTGGAATGTACCGCCTTTGCCGGGGAGGAGGCGGAAATTTTGGTCCACTGTTCCAAGGGGACCTACATCCGTGCTTTATGCAAGGACATCGGGGAGGCCCTGGGCTGCGGGGCCTGCATGGCCTCCCTCCGGCGGGTGGCCGCCGGGGGATTCGGCATCGACCGGGCCGCGCCCCTGGCGGAGATCGTGGAAAGCGGCGAGCCGGAGCGGTACGTCCTGCCGACGGACAGCCTGTTCTCCGACCTGCCCGCCGTGACCCTGACGGAAACCCAGGCCCAGCGCTGCCGCTGCGGCGCCCCCTTTTCCCGGCCTCTGCCTGACGGACGATACCGGGTCTACGGCCCCGGCGGGGAATTTCTCATGGTGGGCCGGGTGGAAAAGGGGACGGTCTTCACCGAGAAGAGCTTTTTTGAGGTATGAGGAAAGAAAAACGTATCCTGGCCCTGGGCTTTTTTGACGGGGTCCATTCGGGCCACGCCGCCCTCCTCTCCGCCTGCCGGGACCTGGCGGCGAAGACCGGGGCCCTGCCCGGGGCCCTGACCTTCACCAGCCACCCCAAGGCCCTCACCATGGGGGCCGCTCCGGGGCTCATCAACACCCTGCCGGACCGGGTCCGGCTCCTCAAGGCCCTGGGCATGGAGGAGGTCCTGGCCCTGCCCTTCGACCGGGCCATGATGGAAATGCCCTGGGAGGTCTTTTTTCAGACGCTGCTGACCGAACACCGGGCGGCGGGTCTGGTCTGGGGCCACGATTTCCGCTGCGGCCGGGGCGGGGAGGGGGACGGGGAGAATCTCTCCGCCGCCTGCCAGAGGGCGGGCATCCCCTTCGCCATGGTGCCGGTGCGGAAAATCGGCGGCGTCACCGTCTCCTCCACCCACATCCGGGGCCTTCTGGAGGCCGGGGAGGTGGAGGAGGCCAATGTATTCCTGGGCCATCCCCATCTGCTCTCCGGCACGGTGACGCCGGGCCGGGGGCTAGGCCGCCGGCTGGGCCGCCCCACCGCCAGCCTGGCCTGGCCCGGGGAGCTGGCGGCGCCGAAGCGGGGGGTCTACGCCTGCCTGGCCGATTTCGGCGAGGGCTGGCGGCCGGCGGCGGTGAACGTGGGGGTCCGCCCCACCGCCGGCGGCGGGCCGCTGACCGTGGAGGCATGGCTGCCGGGGGTGGACCGGGACCTGGGGGGAAAACGGCTGACGCTGACCTTTTTCGCCTTCCTCCGGCCGGAGCGGAAATTCCCGGATCCGGACGCCCTGGCGGAGGAATGGAAGAAAGACGGGGCCCAAGTCCTGGATTTCTTTGAAAAAAAGGAAATTTTTCCTTTACTTTTGGATAAACTCATGGTATGATAATCGGGCTGGGCCCAAGGCCCCGCCATTTGCCCCCGGCTCAGTTGAGGGATACAGCCAAACCCGGCGTTCCATCGGCCCCGACTTAGCCGGCGGGTCCATTTTCAGAAAGGTGGAAAACACAATGATCCAGAAGGAAAAAAAGACCCAGGTCATCCTGGAAAACGCGACCCATGAGGGCGATACCGGCTCCCCCGAGGTCCAGATCGCCATCCTCACCGCCCGCATCAACGAGCTGACCGAGCATCTGCGGGTCCACATCCACGACAATCACTCCCGCCGTGGTCTGCTGATGATGGTCGGCAAGCGCCGCAGCCTGCTGAACTATTTGCAGAAGAAGGACATCAACCGTTACCGGGCCATCATTGCCAAGCTGAACATCCGCGTCAGCCAGAAGGCAAAATAAAAGCGAAAAGGGCGGCTTCTCGCCGCCTGAGGCTGTCAAAAACGTAGGTTTTTGACAGCCTCCCAAATGGGACCCGCTTCGCTGGGCTCCCATTTGGAGGGGATCGCAGGCTGAACCGCGCACTCGCCGGGGGCCTTGCCCCCGGCTCGCACACTCTCAGCCTGTAAGGTATTTTTTGCCAGGTACACGCCCTGGCAAAAAATGATTGAAATCCATTTGCCGTCTGCGGACGGCAAATTCGGAAGGCTTTTTTAACAAGCTGGGGCGGCCCTTCGCCGCCCTTTTTCCCCAAAATGCGCCGGGAGGGGTGGGCCCCTCTTTTCCGGCGAAAGCGTTCGCCCGGCTTCGGCCGGCGGAAAAATCCCCCGGGAAGGAGCTTTAGCAGTTGAAGGCGTTTCCGAGCCTCGGCGGCGGCTTCAAGTGCTAAAACCTCCCCGGGAAAAAATACAAGGAGGTTTTTTCATGATCACCCATAAGCAATTCCCCAACCACCGGATCTACGAGATGGAGATCGGCGGCCGCCCCTTCACCGTGGAGACCGGCAAGGTGGCCGAGCTGGCCGACGCGAGCTGCATCTGCCGCTACGGCGACACCGTGGTGCTGGTCACCGTCTGCTGCTCCCCGGAGCCCAAGGCCGGCATCGACTACTTCCCCCTGACCATCGAGTTCGAGGAGCGGCTCTACTCCGTGGGCCGGATCCCCGGCTCCTTCAACCGCCGGGAGGGCAAGCCCTCCGAGCGGGGCATCCTCAACAGCCGGATCATCGACCGGCCCATGCGTCCCCTCTTCGACGAGGAGCTCCGCAACGACGTGGTGGTGACCTGCACCATCCTGGCCACCGACTACGACAACCCCGTGGAGATCGTGGCCTCTCTGGGCGCCTCCATCTCCATCGCCGCCTCCGACGTGCCCTGGAACGGCCCCGTGGCCACCACCAACGTGGCCCATCTGGGGGACAAGTATATCATCAACCCCTCCGCCGACCAGCGGGCCGCCGCGGACTGCTTCGTGTGCATCGCCTCCACCTTCGAGAAGGTGGTCATGATCGAGACCGAGGCCAACGAGGCCCCGGAGCCCATCGTCCTGGAGTGCATCCGCATCGCCCACGAGACGAACATGGAGATCGTGAAGTTCATCAACGGCATCGTGGCCGAGATCGGCAAGCCCAAGTTCACCTTCGAGAAGGCCGCCGTGAACCACGACCTGCTGGACGACCTGTGCGCCTACGGCATGGATCAGATCGAGTACGCCCTGGACACCGACGACAAGAACGTCCGGGAGGAGCGCCTCAACGCCGCCCGCCGGGACTTTGCCGAGAAATTCGCGGAGAAATACGAGGATTTCGACGTGCATATCGACGTCTGCCTGTACAAGATGCAGAAAAAGGTGGTCAAGAAGTGGCTCCTGGCCGGCAAGCGCGTGGACGGCCGGAGCATGGACGAGATCCGTCCCCTGTCCGCCGAAGTGGGCGTGCTGCCCCGGGTCCACGGCTCCGGCCTGTTCACCCGTGGCCAGACCCAGGTGCTGTCCATCTGCACCCTGAACACCCTCTCCGCCGCCCAGAAGCTGGACACCATCTATCCCGAAGAGACGAAACGCTATATCCATCACTATAACTTCCCCGCCTTCTCCACCGGCGAGGCCAAGGCCGCCCGCTCCACCTCCCGCCGGGAGATCGGTCACGGCGCTCTGGCCGAGAAGGCCCTGCTGCCCGTGATCCCCTCCGTGGAGGAGTTCCCCTACTGCATCCGGGTGGTGTCCGAGGTCCTGTCCTCCAACGGCTCCACCTCCCAGGGCTCCATCTGCGGCTCCACCCTGGCGCTGATGGATGCCGGCGTGCCCATCAAGCGGCCCGTGGCCGGCATTTCCTGCGGCCTGATCTCCGACCAGGAGACCGGCGAGTGGCGGACCTTCACCGACATCCAGGGCGTGGAGGACTTCCACGGCGAGATGGACTTCAAGGTGGCGGGCACCACCGAGGGCGTCACCGCCATTCAGATGGATCTGAAGAACAAGGGCCTGACCATGGAGATCATCGCCGACGCTTTGGAGCGCTGCCGGAAGGCCCGTCTGGAGATTCTGAAGGAGATCATGCTGCCCTGCATTTCCGAGCCTCGGGCGGAGGTCTCCGAGTACGCGCCCAAGATGATCAGCCTCAAGATCCCCGTGGACAAGATCCGGGAGGTCATCGGCTCCGGCGGCAAGACCATTCAGAAGATCTGCGCCGACACCGGCGCCAAGGTGGACATCGAGGACGACGGCTCCGTCTTCATCTCCGCGGTGGACGCGGAGGCGGCTCTGGCGGCCAAGAAGATGGTGGACGACATCTGCTTTGTCCCCGAGGTGGGCCAGCTCTACTATGGCCGGGTGGTGCGGATTTTGCCCATCGGCGCCTTTGTGGAGATTGCCCCGGGCCACGACGGCATGGTCCACATCTCCAAGCTGGACACCAAGCGGGTCGAGAAGGTGGAGGATGTGCTGAACATCGGGGACATGACCTGGGTCAAGTTCATGGGCTTCGACGAGAAGGGACGGGCCAATTTCAGCCGGAAAGATGCGCTGAAGGAAATGAACAAATAATAGGAAACACCGGGCTCGAAAGAGCCCGGTTCAGTTTTCCGAAGCCCCCCTTCGGCGCTTTTTCGGCTGCTTCTGGGGGGCTGGACCTTTTTATTTTGGTGCGGTTGTTTTTGTGGGTGCATCCCAGACCGTTTCGGGAGGCCGGTACCTTCTTATTTCGGTGCAATTGTTTTTGTTGGTACTACCCCGGCTTTTCTGGAAGCCTGTACCTTTTTATTTTGGTGCAATTATATTTGTAAGTGCTCCCCCGACCCCTTCCGGGGGAGGTACTTTCTTGCCCCG
>CANQQO010000053.1 GCA_947625965.1 uncultured Oscillospiraceae bacterium | reverse complement strand
TCCGGTTCCGGGCGCTGATGGCGGCCATGTTCCGCCAGAACCGGACGACGAAAAAGCGCTCCGGCGGCATGACGGTCCTGCTGGCTTTCTGCTACATTTACCTAGGAGCCGTTGTGGTGGGGGCCACGGTGCTGCTGTTTTCCTTCCTGGCGGAGCCCTACCACGCGCTGGGGCTGGACTGGCTGTATTTTGCCCTTGCTGGGCTGATGGCCCTGGCTCTTGCCCTGATTGGCAGCGTCTTTTCCACCCAGAGCCAGCTCTACGACGCCAAGGATAACGAGCGGCTTTTGGCCATGCCCATCCCGCCCCGGGCCATTTTGTTGACCCGGATGGCGCCGCTGCTGGCTATGAATCTGGTCTTCGCGGGGATCGTTCTGGTGCCGGCCATGGCGGTCTACGCCGCGCTGGTCCATTTCAGCCTTTGGAATTTGCTTGCCCAGCTTCTGATCCTGGCGGGGATCACGGCGCTGGCCCAGGCGGCGGCTTGCCTGCTGGGGTGGCTGCTGCACCTGCTTTTGGCGCGGATCAACAAATCCATTGCCTCGCTTTTGTTTGTGGTGCTGTTTCTGGGGGCCTATTATTACGTCTTTTCCCAGAGCGACCGGGTGCTGGACGCCCTGGCCACCGGCGGGGAGGCCCTGGCCGGGACGCTGAAAAGCTGGGCCTGGCCCCTGTATGCCATGGGCCGGGGCAGCCTGGGAGCCGCCGGATATCTGCTGGGGTTCCTGGCGGTGTGCGCTGTTCTTTTTGGGCTGGCCTGCTGGTTTTTGTCCGCCACCTTCCTGCGTACCGTTACCATGGGCCCTGCCGTCCGGCGGCGGGGGCGGCTGGAGCTAAACAAGCTGACCGTCCGCGCTCCCCGGCGCGCGATCGCCTCCAAGGAGCTGCGCCGGTTTTTGGGGACGCCGGTATATTTCGCCAATATGGGCCTGGGGATTTTGATGATGGTGGTGATGACCGGGGCGGCGGTGGTCTTCCGGGGGCGCCTCTGGCAGATGCTCAGCGAGCTGGGGGAGCTGGCGGAGGTGGTCCGGCCCTATTTTGGCCTGGCCGCTGCGGCGGTGCTGGCCTTCTGGATCAGCACCATGTGCGTCTCCGTCCCCTCGGTGTCCCTGGAGGGGAAGAGCCTGTGGATCTTAAGGTCCATGCCCGTTTCCTCCCGGGAGGTGCTGCTGGGGAAGCTGGAAAACCATGTGCTTCTCACGGCGCCCATTTCCGCGCTGTGCGGCCTGGTCCTGACCGCAGTTTTTGCCTGCCCGGTGCTGGACTGTCTGCTCGTCGCCCTGTCCGCCGGGCTGGGAGCCTTCCTCTGCGGTCTGATCGGCATGGCGGCGGGGCTCCACTGGGCCCGGTTCGACTACCTCAGCGACGCCTACCCCTGCAAGCAGTCCGTGGCGGTGCTGGTGAATATGCTGGGGATGATGGGCTTTCCGCTGGTTTTGGGGCTTGTCTACGGCTTTTGGCTGAACTTCCTGAGCCCCACGGTCTATCTGGCCCTCTGCTGTGGGCTCTATGGGCTGCTGTGCCTCCTGTTTTTCCGGCTGCTCCTGACCTGGGGCGTGAAAAAATGGGAGAGCCTCTGACGGAAGGTATTTTTGCCCTGCCAGGGACATACCATTGGGTAGACCGTGGCAGGAGCGGGCCTCCTGCCGGATTAAGGAGGCTGGCTATGGAAAACATTTACCAGGATATTGCCGCCCGCACCGGCGGCAATATCTATATCGGCGTGGTGGGCCCGGTTCGCACCGGCAAGTCCACCCTGATCAAGCGGGTCATGGAGGAGCTGGTGATCCCCAACATCGACGACCCCTACCGTAAGGAGCGGGCCAGGGATGAGCTGCCCCAGAGCGGCTCTGGCAAGACCATCATGACCTCCGAGCCCAAATTCGTGCCGGAGGAGGCGGTGGAGATCTCCCCCGACGGCACGACCAGGCTGTCCATTCGGATGATCGACTCCGTGGGCTACATGGTCGCCGGCGCGGTGGGGGCCGAGGAGGACGGAGTCCCCCGGATGGTCACTACCCCCTGGTTTGACGAGGAGATCCCCATGACCCAGGCGGCGGAGCTGGGGACCAAGAAGGTGATGGAGGAGCATTGCTCCGTGGGCCTGCTGGTGACCACCGACGGCACGATCACCGACATCCCCCGGGCCGACTATGTGGAGGCCGAGCGCCGGGCCATCGCGGACATGACGGCCACGGGGAAGCCATTCCTGGTGGTGATCAACTCCCGGGACCCCAACGCCGAGGCCGCCCAGTCGGTGAAGCGGGAGCTGGAGGCCGTCTGCGCCGCGCCCGTGCTGACGGCGGACTGCCAGGCCATGGACGTGGGAGGCATCGGGCGAATGCTGAAGGCCCTGCTCTACGCCTTCCCCATGCGGGAGCTGCGGGTGTACTTCCCTCGGTGGATGGACGCTTTGGAGCCGGAGAATCCGGTGAAATCCGCCCTGTACGAGGCCCTCTTGCAGCGGGCGGAGGAGATCGGCACCCTGGGCCAGGCCGAGGCGAGTCTGATGAAGCTGAAGGAGCTGGAGCAGGTCCTTGACTTCTCCATCCGGGATGTGGACCTGGCCACCGGGACCGTGTCCTGCGCCCTGGGTTTCCCGGAGACGCTGTTCTACGAGATTCTGAGCGCCAAGGCGGGGATCTCCATCAAGGGGGACGCCCAGCTATTGTCCCTGCTGACGGAGCTTTCGGCCGTCAAGCGGGAGTACGACAAGATCGCCGACGCCCTGGCGGCGGTGAAGGCCACGGGCTACGGCATCGTCATGCCCACCGCCGAGGAAATGACCCTGGAGACCCCGGAGATCCTCCGCAAGGGCGGCGCCTTTGGGGTGAAGCTGAAGGCCGGGGCTCCCTCCATCCATATGCTTCGGGTGGACATCGACACGGAGATCAGCCCCATGGTGGGGGACGAGAAGCAGTCCCAGGATCTGATCGCCTACCTGTCCGGGGAGAGCCCGGAGAAGCTGTGGCAGAGCAATATCTTCGGAAAGTCCGTCTACGAGCTGATCCAGGAGGGCCTGAACGCCAAGCTGGTCCGCACGCCGGAGGACGTCCGCACCAAGTTCCGGGGGAGCCTGACCCGGATCGTCAACGAGGGGGCCACGGGCCTCATCTGCCTGATCCTGTAATTGCTGGGCGGCGGGGGACCGCCGCCCCAGCTTGTCAAAAAAGCCTTTCCGCGTTTGCCGTCCGCAGACGGCAAGCCGATTTCAATCATTTTTTGCCAGGGCGTGTACCTGGCAAAAAATACCTCTCAGGCAGCAGTAGTGCGAGCTGTGCGCCTCCGGCGTACAGCGAGTGCGCGGTTCAGCCTGCAAACCCCTCCAAATGGGAGCCCAGCGAAGCGGGTCCCATTTGGGAGGCTGTCAAAAACGAAAGTTTTTGACAGCCTCGGCGGCGGGGGACCGCCGCCCTTGACATTTTTCATTCGCAGCGGTAGAATAGAAATAGAAATATAAAGGAGGCTGCCATTATGGAGCAAACCTATCTATGGTCAGACCGGAAACGGTTTCTGGGGATGCCCCTGACCTTTACCCGCTATGCCCTGTCCGAGGACCGGCTGTTCGTCAGCCAGGGCTTTCTGAACCTGACGGACGAGGAAGTCCTGCTCTATCGGGTCCGGGATGTCACCACCAGCCGCAGCCTTATGCAGAGGCTCCTCGGCGTGGGGACGGTGACGGTGCTGTCCTCGGATAAGACCCAGCCCACCCTGGTGCTGAAAAACGTTAAGGACCCCATCGCCTTCAAGGAGCTGCTCCACAAGCAAGTGGAGAAGATGAAGGACAAGCGCCGGACCCAGATGGCGGGGATGCCCGTCCCGCCGCCGGAGGATTTCGAGGATAAGGACGAGTAATCTCTTTCCGCGCCGCTCTACCCGGGCGGCGCGGTTTTCCCAGGGAGGCGTTGACGATGGCGGACCTGTTTGACTATCTGCGCTGGCGGGGCGACATTCCCATCTCTATGCTGGGGGTGAATCCCGTGGACGCGCTGATCTTTTCTGCGCTAAGTTATGTAAACTTTACGGATTTTGTTCCCACCCTGCCCGGGGAGGGGGTGCCTCTTGAGACCGCCGCAAGGCAGGTCCTCTCCGCCCCCGACGCCGAGGGCCGCGTCCGGGTCCGGCAGGATCTGACGCTGCTTGCCGCCCTGGCGGAGTCGAAGCGGTTCGCGGGGGCGGAGCTGACCTTTTATCAGGATGTGCTGCTGCCCCAGGAGCAGACGCAGTTCGCCGCCGTCACCGCCTGCCTGGAGGACGGCAGCGCCCTGGTGGCCTTTCGGGGGACGGACCACTCCATGGTGGGGTGGAAGGAAGATTTCAATATGTGCTTCCAGGACGCCGTCCCGGCTCAGATCCGGGGAATGCAGTACGTCCAGACTCTGGCCGGGGCCTTTCCCGGGAAGCTGCTGCTGACGGGCCACTCCAAGGGGGGCAACGTGGCGGTCTACGCCGCCAGTCTTTGCGCCCCCTGGGTCCAGGACCGGATCCAGGCGGTATTCAATCAGGACGGCCCCGGCTTCACGGAGAAAATGCTCCGGGACCCGGGCTACCGGCGGATGGTGCCGAAGATCCGCACTTATGTGCCCCAGTCCTCTCTGATCGGGATGCTTTTGGAGCACGACGAACCCTTCACCGTCATCCACAGCCGTCAGATCGGCGGGGTGATGCAGCACGATCCCTACACCTGGGAGGTCTTGGGCCCGGACTTGGTGCGGGCGGAGGAGACTACTGCGGACTCCCAATTTCTGGACAAGACCATCAAGGCATGGCTTGCCGGCATGACCCAGGAGCAGCGCAACGCCTTTTTCGACAGCCTATACACGCTCCTGACAGAGGCCGGGGCGGACTACACTAACCAGCTTGCCCAGCCCAGGCGCCTGCTGGCCTACGTCAAGACCCTCAGCGCCGACCCGGATATGCGGAATCTGCTCTTCACCCAACTGGTGAAGCTCTACCGGGCCGCCCGGGGCCAGTGGCCGGGCCGGACCGAGGAAGGATGAAAAGGACTCCCCTTGCAAAAGGGGAGTATTTTTTGCGGGAATCTCTTTACTGTTGCGGGAAACTGTGGTACAATAACAAATAATATACAAACCGGAGGAATCGGTATGAAGCTGCCGCGGCTGGAACGATTGAAAAAAATAAAATGGAACTACCTGGCGCTGGCCTTTGTCTTCCCCTTCGTGGGGATGCTGGGGGTCATGCTCTTCAGCCAGTATGTGCCCTTTGGCAAATATTCCATGCTCTATTCGGATATGTACCACCAGTACTACCCCTTCTTCGTGGCCTTCCGGGACGCTCTGCGCTCAGGAAACGGGCTCTTCTACACCTGGAGCGTGGGCCTGGGCATGGACTATCTGGGGCTGATCTCCTATTATCTGGCCTCGCCTCTGAATTTGCTGTCCGTGCTGGTGCCGGACTCCCTGACCCTGGCTTACTTCGCTATGCTGATGCCCATCAAGCTGGGGCTGGCGGGACTGGCCTTCGCCTGGTTCCTCAAAAAGACCTTCCGGCGGGAGGACCTGTCCATCTCCATCTTCGGCGCGTTCTACGCCCTTTGCGCCTGGGCGCTGGGGTATCAGTGGAACGTGATGTGGCTGGATACCTTCGCGTTGCTGCCTCTGGTGGCGGTGGGCACCGTGGCCCTGATCCGGGATAAGAAATTCGCGCTTTATACCGTCACCCTGTTTTTCTCCATCTTTACCAACTATTATATTGGACTTTTCACCTGCATTTTCGTCTTTCTCCTGTTTTTCTGCTATGAGATCTGCCGGTTCCGGGGCTTTGGAAGGTTCTTTGCCGACCTGGTCCGCATCGCCTTTTTCTCCGCCCTGGCCATCGGCATGACCGCCATTTTGGAGATCCCCGCCCTGGCGGCCCTCCAGAATACCCACTCCGCCGTCAACAACTTCCCCGAGGGCTTCCGGCTGAACATCGCCAGCGAGGCCACCTGGCAGGGCCTCCTGGACGCCATGCGGCAGGTGGCGGGAAATATGGCCGGCGGCGTGGAGCCCACCTTTAAGGAGGGCCTGCCCAATCTGTACTGCGGCGTGGGGTCCATCTTCTTTGGATTCCTGTTCCTCTCCGCCAAGCGGGTCAAGCTGCGGGACAAGCTCTGCGCCGTTGCGCTGCTGGTGTTCTTCATGCTCAGCTTCATCATCCGGCAGCTCGACTATATCTGGCACGGCTTCCACTTCACCAATATGATCCCCTACCGGTTCAGCTTCCTGTTCAGCTTCGTGCTGCTGTATATGGCGTACCGTGCGTTCCTCATGCGGCGGCTGTTCCAGAGCTGGCAGGTGCTGCTGGCCTGCTCGCTGACCATCGCCATCATGGCCTGCTCCAACGACCGGAACGACCCGGTGTTTCTGGCCTATAATCTGGCGTTCCTGCTGCTCTACGTCTTTTCCATGCTCTATGGGCAATACTCCACCCCCGTGCCCAGGGACGCGGAGCCGGAGGTCCGGCAGGCCCATCTGGCCGGACGGATCCGCCGCAGGGAGATCTGCGGCTGGGCGCTGCTGGGGATTATGGGGCTGGAGTTGGTGATGAATCTGGTGAATTTCGGCGTCTATTTCCCCGGGGTGGGCGTCTCCAACTATCCCAACGGCAAGGAATACGCCGCCTCCATGATCCGCTATATGAAGGAGCGGGAGGAGGACAACCCCTTCTTCCGGGCCGAGACTACCCACTCCCAGACCCTCAACGACGGCGCCATCAACCACTACAACGGGATCTCCACCTTCACCAGCTCCGCCAATGTGAAGGTGACCATGTTCATGCAGGCTCTGGGCTACGGCGCCCGGAACACCTACAACCGGTACTGCTTTGAGGAGTCCTCCCCGGTGGCCAATCTGTTCCTGGGGCTAAAATATATGCTGGAACGGGACGCCCGGGTGGAGGAGAACAACTATTTCGACGAGATCCATCACTACGGCAACGTCTACCTCCTGGAAAACAACGCCTACCTGCCCCTGGGCTTCCTGGCGGACGCCCAGATCGCCAATGTGCGTTTCACGCCCCAGACCGACCGGTTCACCCTGCAAAACGAGCTGCTCCGCTCCGCCGCCGGGATCACCGGGGACGTTTGGATCCGGCCCGGCACCAACACTGAGCTGTTCTATGAGGACGGCAACGGCGTGACCATCAACAATCAGAGCGGCAACTACTGCACCTTCGAGGCAGGGGAAAACGGAGGCTCCATCGCCTACCAGTACCAGGTGGACCGGGAGGGACTGCTCTGCGTCTTCCTGGACCTGACCGGCAACAACGGTTTCTCTTTCTGGAAAAACGCCATCGAGCTATATAGCGAGTCCTACAGCCTGCCCCAGATGCTCTCCGTCTGCCAAGTGGAGCCGGGGGACTCCATCGAGGTCCGCTTCACCTGCAAGGCGAACGAGAGCGGCACCGTGAACCTCCGGGCGGCGGTGCTGGACGAGGAGCTGTTCCGGCAGGCCTATGAGAACCTGTCCGCCTCCACTCTGGAGCTGACCTCCTTCCAGACCACCCATCTGGAAGGGACGATCTCCTGCGACCGGGACGGTCTGCTCTATACCTCCATCCCCCAGGACGGCAACTGGACCGTCACCGTGGACGGGGAAGAGACTGACATCGTCCTGGTGGGGGACGTGATGTGCGGCGTGCCCCTGACGGAGGGGGACCACACGGTGGCCTTCACTTACCGCAACCGGGCCTTTGACCTGGGCTGGAAGATCAGCGCCGGCTTTGGGGCGGTGTTCGCCCTGGCCCTGGTCCTGAAATACCCGCCAAAGAGGCGCAAGGACGGCTCCGATACGATGCTTCCGTAAAAGGGAAGGGGCCACGGAGTACAAGCTCCAGCGGCTGTAACATTTGAACAAGGAAAAGGAAGGAGGAAGGGTATGGCAAAACCGTTGGTGGCCATTGTCGGCCGGCCCAATGTGGGAAAATCCATGCTGTTCAATAAACTCACCGGCCGGCGGGTCTCCATTGTGGAGGACACCCCCGGCGTCACCCGGGACCGGATCTACGGCGACTGCGAGTGGTGCGGCCGGACCTTCGCCCTAGTGGACACCGGAGGCATCGAGCCGGGGACGGACAGCGATATGCTGAAATTTATGCGCCGCCAGGCCGAGATCGGCATCGAGCTGGCGGACTGTGTGGTGCTGGTCACCGATGTTCGGGCGGGGGTCACCGCCGCGGACATGGACGTGGCCGCTCTGCTCCGCCGGTCCGGCAAGCCGGTGGCGGTGGCGGTGAACAAGTGCGACGCTGTGGGCCCCACGGACCCGGCGGTATATGAGTTCTACGACCTGGGCTTCGGGGACGTGTTCGAGGTCTCCGCCCTCCACGGCCACGGCACCGGGGACCTGCTGGATTGGTGCCTGGCCCGGTTCCCGGAGGAAGGGGAGGCCGGAGAGGACTCCGACGTGATCCAGGTGGCCATTGTGGGCAAGCCCAATGTGGGCAAGTCCAGCCTCCTCAATCGGATCCTGGGGGAGGAGCGGGTCATCGTCTCCGACGTTGCCGGCACCACCCGGGACGCCATCGACAGCGAGTTTGAGAACGAGACGGGCCGCTACCGCTTCATCGACACCGCCGGGATGCGGCGCAGGAGCAAGGTGGACGACGCCATCGAGCGCTATTCCAATATGCGGGCCATCAGCGCCATCGACCGGGCGGATGTGTGCCTGATCCTCATCGACGCAAACGACGGCGTAACGGAGCAGGACACCAAGATCGCCGGCCTGGTCCACGAGGCGGGGAAGGCCGCGATCCTTGTGGTCAACAAGTGGGACGCTGTGGAGGACAAGCAGACCAACACCATGCGGGACATGGAGCTTGCCGTCCGCCAGGGGCTGAGCTATATGACCTACGCCCCGGTGGTGTTTCTGTCGGCCCTGACGGGCCAGCGGGTGGAGAAGCTGTTTCCCCTCATCCAGGCGGTCTACGCCCAGAATACCAGCCGGGTCACCACCGGCGCCCTCAACAGTGTCCTGGCCGACGCCACTGCCCGGGTCCAGCCCCCCACCGACAAGGGTCGGCGGCTTAAGATCTACTATATGACCCAGGCGGGGACCAAGCCCCCTCATTTCGTCATTTTCTGCAACGACGCCAGGCTCTTTCACTTCTCCTACCAGCGGTATCTGGAAAATCAGATCCGGGCCGTCTTTGGCCTGGAGGGGACCCCCATCCGCATCACCATCCGCCAAAAGGGCGACAAGGAGGAATAGATCATGTGGTATCCCATTCTCATCGGCGCTTTGGCCGGATATTTTCTGGGCAACCTCAACGGGGCGGTGGACATCTCCCGTCTGGTGGCCAAGGAGGACGTTCGGACCCACGGCAGCGGCAACGCCGGCCTGACCAATTTCGCCCGCAGCTACGGCGGCTGGGGCACGGCTCTGGTGCTGCTGGTGGACGGAGGCAAGGCGGTGCTGGCCTGCCTGCTGGGCGGTCTGCTCCTGGCGCCCTACGGCCTGGAGGCCGAGGGGCGGATGCTGGGGGCCGTGGCCGTGTCATTGGGCCATGACTTTCCGGCCCTGCTGGGCTTCAAGGGCGGCAAGGGCATCGTCTGCGGCTTTGCCGCCGCCATGGTCAACGACTGGCGGATCGGGCTGATCCTGTTCGTCATCTTCGCGGCGGTCTATTTTTCCACGGGCTATGTGTCCCTGGCCTCGGTGATCTGCGCCGGGGCGTTCATCGTGTGCTTTGCCGGGTTCCACTATTCCCAGCCCTGGATCCTGGCGGGCGGGATCCTCATGGGTTTGATGGCCCTGTATATGCACCGGGAGAACATCCGGCGGCTCCTCAAGGGCGAGGAGAAGAAGACCTCCCTCTTCCATAAGGAGAAGACCCCATGAGGGCGGCGGTGGTCGGCAGCGGCGGCTGGGGCACGGCCCTGGCCCTGCGGCTTTTGGACAACGGCCACGACACCCTCCTCTGGTCCCATGATCCCCGGCGGGCCGCCGCCATGTCGTCCAGCCGGGAGAACCCCCGTCTGCCGGGGGTGCCTCTGCCGGAGGGCCTGGAGATCACCGGGGAGGAAGCCCGCCTTGCGGACCGGGAGCTGGTGATCCTTGCCAGCCCATCCTTCCCCCTGCGGCAGATCTGCGGCCGGGTGGCCCCCTTCCTGGCAAAGGACGCCGTTCTGGTCTCCGTGACCAAGGGCATCGAGGCCGGCACGCTGCTCAGAATGAGCCAGGTGGTGGAGGAAGTGACGGGCAAGCCGGCGGTGGCCCTGACGGGTCCCAGCCACGCCGAGGAGGTCGCCCGGGGCATCCCCACGGGCTGCCTGGCGGCCAGCGCCGACCGGGACCGGGCGGAATTCGTCCAGGACGCTCTGATGGCCGACGCCTTCCGGGTCTACACCAGCCCGGACATCGTGGGCGCGGAGCTGGGAGGCGCGCTGAAAAACGTCATTGCCCTTTGCGCCGGCGTCTCCGACGGACTGGGCTACGGGGACAATACCAAGGCCATGCTCATGACCCGGGGCCTGACGGAGATCGCCCGCCTGGGCGTGAGCCTGGGCGCGAACCGGGAGACCTTCGCCGGCCTGGCCGGGGTGGGGGACTTGATCGTCACCTGCACCTCCATGCACTCCCGGAACCGCCGGGCGGGAATTCTGATCGGCCAGGGCAAGTCGCCCCGGGAGGCCATCGAGACGGTCGGCGCGGCGGTGGAGGGCTACTATGCCGCCCGTTCCGCCTGGGACTTGAGCCGCCGGCAGGGCGTGGCCATGCCCATCGTCCAGGCGGCCTACAATGTGCTTTACGAAAACGCGGACCCGGCGGAGGCGGTGACGGCTCTGCTCCGGCGGCAGCGCCGGGCGGAGACCGAGGACGCAGGCTGGCTTTAAGGAGGAATGGCGTGAAACTGAAAAATCCCCTGCAATCGGAAAAACTTCGGGGGGCCCTGTCCGCCGTCCACCGGCGCTGGGAGGCCTCCGCCCGGCTTCTGGGCAAGGAGCTCAAGGTCAAGGAGCTGAAAAAATTCCGCTGGAGGAATCTGTTGCTCCTGGCGGCGGCGGGCTGTATCAACGCCGTGGGCGTGGTGATGTTCCTGGCCCCGGTGAACCTGTACGACTCCGGTATCTCCGGCACATCCATGCTCTTCTGGCAGGTGACCCCGCCGGAGTACACCTTGTCCCTCTTTCTGCTGCTGCTCAACACCCCCTTGTTCCTCTTCGGGATGCGAAAGGAGGGCATTTTGTTCACCCTCTATTCGCTCTGGACCGTGGCGGTGTACTCCCTGGCATCCTTCCTCATAACGGACGTGCTGCCGGTGGACGTGTCCGCCGCCTCGCCCTTCGCCGAGCAGGATCTGCTGCTCTGCGCCATCTTCGGGGGCCTGATCTCCGGGGTGGGCAGCGGGCTCACCATCCGCTTCGGCGGGGCCATCGACGGGATCGAGGTGCTGGCGGTGATCTTTGCCAAAGGTCTGGGCCTCAGCGTGGGCACCTTCGTGATGATCTACAACGTGGGGCTGTATCTGATCATCGGCATGGTCTTTTCCAGTTGGATCCTGCCGCTGTACTCCATCATCACCTACGCCGTGGGGAATAAAACGGTGGACTTTATCGTGGAGGGCTGGGACAAGGCCAAGTCCGCCATGATCGTCACCACCCGCCAGGAGGAGATCTGCCAGGCCATCTCCGAGGAATTTGGCCGGGGCATCACCCAGATCAACGCCCGGGGCTACTATTCCCAGGAGGACAAGTGCGTCATCTACTTTGTAGTGAACCGCTTTCAGATCCCCAAGCTCAAAAGCCTGGTCATGGACATCGACCGGATGGCGTTTATCACCATCACAGACATCTCCGACGTCATGGGCACCAGCATCAAACAACGATAAGAAACGGGAGGTTATTTTGCCTCCCGTTTTTTGTGGCACATATCCCGGTTACAGCGCATAGGATAGGAGCAGAAAGCGAAATGAGGAGGCGTTCCTATGCACGACACCCAGGGGCCGTCCATGGAGGAGGCCAAGCGCCTGGCCCAGAGCGGCGATGCCCAAAAGCTCCTGGCGCTGCTCCAGCAGGGAGACCCGGAGGGCCTGCGCCAGGTCATGGAGCAGGCGAAACGGGGAAATTTCCAGCAGGCCGGTCAGCTCCTTTCCGGGCTGATGACCTCTCCGGAGGCCAAAGCGCTGGCGGAGAAGCTGCGGAGGGGATCGAATGGATGATTTGGAAAAGCAACTGGGAGCGGTGCTGAACGACCCCCAGATGATGGGAAAGCTGATGGCGGCGGCCCAAAGCCTGCAAAGTCAGCTTCCCAAGGAGGGCGGCGGCTCGCCGCCGGCTCAGCCGGCACAGACGCAGCCGGCCCAGGCTCCGTCGGGATTGGACCTGGCGGCCTTGCAGAAGGCGGCGGGAATGTTCCAGGGGGGCGGCATCGACAAGGAGCAGCAGGCCCTCTTGAAGGCCCTGAGTCCCTATCTCAGCCAGGGTCGGCTCCAAAAGCTGGAGCGGGCCATGCGGGCCGCGAAAATGGCCCAAATGGCCTCCAACGCCCAGGGATTTTTAAGGATGGGCAGGTGATGGCGATGTATAACCGTTACATTCCCCAGCCCGACGGCTCCTACCGCCGGAAGCGGGTCCAGGAGCCCCAGCCGGCTCCCCGTCCCGCACCCCCGCCGCCGCGCCAGGCGCCTCAGCAGCCGTCCCCGTCGGCCCCGCCGCCGGAGCCTGCGGGCCAGAAGCCGGAGTCTGGGGCCCAGACGCCGCTGCACCAGGAGCCCCATACCCCGCCCAGGCGTCCGCCCCGGCAGGACCCGGGCCTTGACAGCTTCCTGCGCCAGCTTCTCCCGGCGGATTTCGACGCCGGGGATCTGCTGGTGGTCCTGCTGCTCCTGCTGATCGCCGGAGACAACCCGGACCAGCGGGGAAACGCCCTGTTGACCCTTCTACTGTATTTGATGATGTAAAAGCGCCTCCGGCGCGGGTGGAGATCCCCGCGCCGGAGGCGCTTGCCGATTAGATCGTCCGGTACGCTGGCCGGCGCAGGGCCCGGCCTATGCCGCTCCGTTTTTTCCTCCCAGCTTTTGGAAAAGACGCTTTCTCGTCTGGTGAATGTGCGAAAACCAGGGACTGGTAAAGATCACGAAGACGATCAGAGCCCCCAGGGCCAGCCCCGAGGCGTAGGAGGCCGCAAATTCCCCAAAGCCGCTCTCCGCCAGCCCGGCGGAATCCAGAAGGAGATAGACAAGATCCGCCGCCGCCCCCAGCCAGGCAAGGATATGGAGGCTCTTCAACAGCCGCCGCTTTTTCTCCTCGGCGTACTCCGCCACTTGGCGAATGGTCTGTTCCCTCTCCGCTTCCGGGACCTTCCGCTGTCCATGGATGATCTCTTCGAGGCCCACATCGTAGAGCTTGGAAAGCTCAATGAGCAGGTCGAAATCCGGCAGATTCACGCCGTTTTCCCAGCGGGAGACAGTGCGGTTGCTGACTCCCAGGCTTTCCGCCAGCCGTTCCTGGGTCAGGCCCTTTTGGGTGCGAAGCTGTTTTAGGAACTGTCCGATTTTTATTTGATCCATTTTTATGACCATTCCTTTCCGCTGCGCTACAAGGCACCAAAGGGAATGAAACACAGGTGCCACTAACACAGC
>CANQQO010000052.1 GCA_947625965.1 uncultured Oscillospiraceae bacterium | reverse complement strand
ATCAAACGCGGCGAAATCTATTACACGGACCTATCGCCGGTCATTGGCAGCGAGCAGAAGGGCGTCCGCCCCGTTCTTATTTTACAGAACGATACAGGAAACAAACACAGCTCCACCACCATCGTGGCGGCAATCACCGGCAGAGAGAAAAAAGCGGCGCTTCCCACCCATGTGCCGATCAAAGCGGAAGGACTTAGGAAAAAGTCCACCGTCCTGTTGGAACAGATCCGGACGATTGATAAAAAACGTCTTATCGAATATATCGGGAAGCTGGACAAAGAGGCCATGGGCAAAGTCGACCACGCTATTGTGGTGAGCTTCGGCATCAAATATCTGGAGGCGCTGTTATGAGTCAAGATCAGAAAAACGCTTCCTTCGCTTACAGCGTAAACCTGCTTCGTCTGCTTCTCGGAATGAAGCTCATCACGGAGGATGAATACAGAACAATCGTAAAGATCAGCGCGGCATACTATGGAGCCGAAATAATTTGTGTCTGAACTGATAATTCTTCCGATTCTCTCTGGACTGACTCGAACTCCTGTGGTATTGTTGCGGTTGCCAGAAGGCAAATCAGCGGGAACCCCCGCGGAAAGGAAAAAAGGGAAATGAACATTACGGAAATTACCGCCCAAAGGCAAAAAACCGACGAACCCATCCGGCTGGCGGCATATTGCCGGGTGTCCAGCGATTCGGAGGATCAGCTGCATTCCTTTGCAGCGCAAATTCGGTACTACAGCGAATATACGAAAAAGCATCCCGAGTACCTGCTGGTAGACATCTACGCAGACGAAGGCTTATGCGTCAACAACGGGGAGCGCCCGAAATACTATGTGGAGAACAATCATCCCGCCATCATCGACGCCGCGACCTTTGGCAGAGTGCAGGAAGGAATCGCCCGGCGCAAAGCCAAGCGGAAGGTCAAGCAAGTCGGCACAAAAACCGAGCAGGGTAAATACTGCGGGAAATACGCGCTGACCGAGCTTCTGCTCTGCGGGGAATGCGGAACACCCTACCGCCGCTGCACTTGGACGGCGGGCGGGCAGAAGAAAATTGTGTGGCGGTGCGTCAGCCGACTGGATTACGGAAAGAAATACTGCCACCATTCACCGACCGTCGAAGAAAGCGTCCTGCATGAAGCCATTATGGAAGCGGTTCAAAAAGCCACAAGGCAGAACGCCGATGTGCTGAAAACGCTGAAGACGCACATCGGAATGGGACTGACAGGAGAAGAAACCGAAGACAAAAGCCTCAACATCCAAATACGGATCGCGGCGATCGACGCTGAATTTGGAGCCATGATGAGCGCCATATCCGCTGAAAACGCCGAACAATTCGACGAGCGCAGAGCAACCGAGCTGATGAACGAGAAGGCCGGTCTGGAACAGCAACTTTCGCAGATCACCGACGCCATGCAAAAACGCCAGAACGCCAAATCCCGCCTCGACGAAATCTATGACGTCCTCGACGGGCTGAAAAATCACCCAATAAAATTTGACAATTCCCTCTTGCGCCAAATGCTCGAATGTGTTATAATAGAATCCAAAGAGAGGATCAAGGTTGTCTTTGCCGGCGGGCTCGAAGTGGAACAGCCGCTCTACTAAAAAAGCAACTGCCTTTCACAGTCGCAGCCAAATCCGAAAACACAAGACATTGTCGGTGAGAGTTCAAGTCTTGTCACCAAAAAGCCGAAAAAATCTTTTTTATTGTGGTTAGCCAGAATACAGCCTCCGGCTCCTGCCGGAGGCTGTATTCTCATGGAAAGCAAGGACTTGAACATTCCAATGTGACAGTCCAGTGGACTGTCACCGGCCCGGGCTTGACCGGGCCGATCCTTTATTTTCTCCCCATCGGGGAGAAAATGGAGACAAGTCCTTGTGCCCCTGCCAGAATACAGCCTCCGGCTTTTGCCAGAGGCTGTATTCTTATGGAAAACAAGGACTTGAACATTCCAATGCGACAGTCCGGTGGACTGTCGCCGGCCCGGGCTCGACCGGGCCGATCCATTATTTTCTCCCCATCGGGGAGAAAATGGAGGCAAGTCCTTGTGCCCCTGCCAGAATACAGCCTCCGGCTTTTGCCGGAGGCTGTATTCACATAGAGCGCAAGGACTTGAACATTCCAATGCGACAGTCTGGTGGACTGTCGCCGGCCCGGGCTCGACCGGGCCGATCCATTATTTTCTCCCCATCGGGGAGAAAATGGAGACAAGTCCTTGTGCCCCTGCCAGAATACAGCCTCCGGCTTCTGCCGGAGGCTGTATTCTCATGGAAAGCAAGGACTTGAACATTCCAATGCGACAGTCCGGTGGACTGTCGCCGGCCCGGGCTCGACCGGGCCGATCCATTATTTTCTCCCCATCGGGGAGAAAATGGAAACAAGTCCTTGTGCCCCTGCCAAAAATCGGCAAGCGACTTTAGGAGGTGGGTTCGGAGCTTTGATCTTCCTTAGTTAGCCTGAACGTGAGCCGAAAGAAAGAAAGAAAGCAGGGTGGGTCAATGTGACCCACCCCATTTTTTGACGTAAGGGTCACCCGCCTCCTGGGGCCATTGTTTTCACTAAATTTACAGATATTTCTTGAATTTGACCCATCCTTCCGATATAATGGACGAAAACATAATCTGAAAGGAGCGGAACGGATATGTCATCCTTCAAAAAATGGCTGTGCCTGGTTCTCTGCCCCCTGCTGCTGGCCGGCTGCGCCCCCGCGCACCCAACCGCCACGGGCCCAGAACAGACCGCAGCTCCCACCGAAACCAAAGCTCCCACCTCCGCGCCAACAGCGCCCCCCACGACCCAGGCCACGACAGCGCCTACCACAGCGCCCTCGGAAACGTCCCCGCGCACGACCGGGCCCTTGACCACCGGACCTATCGAAACGATAACGAACTTCTCCGACCCGGGGAAGGAGCGCATTTCCTACACCTCCGGCGGCAGCTCCATCCGCTGCGTCACAAGTCCCGGGGGCCTGCCCGCGCAGCTCGCCGGGAAGGGTTATGACGAGGCCTTCTTCGCCCAGTACGCCCTCCTGGTCGTGACGGATACAGTGAACAGCGGGTCCATCCAGGTGAACATTCACAGCGTGACCCGGGATGGGAATACCGTCACCGTCACACTGTCCAAGGAGATGCCCGGCGATGTCGGGACCGCCGACATGGCCACCTGGCTTCTGTGGGCAACGGTATCCAAGGACCTGGCGGACTGCCAGTGGGTCCTGGCGGGCGGCGCGCCGCCGTCTCAGGACTATGCGAAAGAGTAGCCTCGGGACCTGACCGCCGGATCAAAAATCGAAAAATTGGCGCGGCGCCGCATCCGGCGCCGCGCTATTTTTTTGCTCTATATCTGGCCGGAGATCCTGGCGGCGCGGGGCTTCATTCCACGGATTTCAGAGCTTCCGCCATGTTGATCTTGTCCAGCTTGAAATAGAAGATGAAATCCACAGCGCAGGCGGAGAGCATGGTCAGCACCACGGACCACATATAGCTCATGGGGGACACCCGGGACAGGAACCAGACCATTTCCACCTTGATCTGGCTCATGACGAAGTCCAGCAGCAGCTTCCCGCCAAAAAGACCCACCAGCGCACCCATGGCGGACAGGAGCAGATTCTCCTTGAACACATAGGCCGCCGACTCCGTCTCCGTAAAGCCCAGGACTTTGATGGTAGCGATCTCCCGGATGCGCTCGGCGATGTTGATGTTGGTCAGGTTGTAGAGCACCGTGATGGCAAGCAGGGCGGCGCAGATCACCACCGTCACCACCACCAGGTCCAGAGCGCTGAGCATATTGGTCACCTGGTCCGCCAGGTCCTGGCTGACCGTCACCTGCATGACCCCGTCGAAGTTGGTGACCCGGGTGCTGGCATAGTGGGCGTCCTGGTCCTCCCGGACCGTGATGGCCGCCATTTGGACCTCGGGCGCGTAGCCCCACTGGGACTGGACCGTCTCCGGGGTGACGATGACGTAGTTATACACATGGTTGTCGAAGATGCCGGAGACTGTCAGCTCCAAAGTCTCCATGTCCGCGTTTCGGACGGAGATGGTGTCCCCCACCTTCACGCCCATGTCCTCCGCCGCGCCGATGGAGAGCAGGGCCTCCCCCTGGCCGGGCATGGACAGAGGCTCGTCGCCGCTGTGGAGGTTGATGAAATCCGCAAGTTCCTCTCCGGAGGCCAGGAGGGTGATGTCCTTGGTCCGGGAGTCAAAGTCCAGCTCCACGCTGCTCTGGTGGAAGAAGCCGATCTGATCCACATAGCGGGCCAGTTCCGACTGGAACCGGCGCTGGGTGTCCGGGGACACTCCGCCGTCAAAGCGGACCTCCAAATCGTAGACCGTCACCTGCTCATATTGGAAGGCCACGATGTCCACAATGGAGTCCCGGATGCCGAAGCCCGTCACAAGCAGCGCCGTGCAGCCGCCGATGCCCGCCAGCATCATCAGGAGCCTCTGGCGGTAGCGGAAGATGTTGCGGAGCATGACCTTGTTGAGGAAGCTGATCTTGTCCCAGAAGGGCAGGTATTCCAGGAAGATCTTCTTGCCGGTGGTGGGGGCCCGGGGGCGGATCAGCTCCGCCGGGACCTCCCGCAGGGCCATGCGGCAGCAGTACCAGGTCACGGCCAGGGACACGGCAGTATAGGCCGTCACAACGATCACGCACAGCGGCACGTCCAGATGCAGCTCGATCTGGGCGGGCATATTCAGGATCAGGCTATATGCCTGCCAAAGGATAATGGGAAAGACCACGCTGCCCGCCAGGACTCCCAGGCCGCAGCCCAGGACGGCGGCGCTGCCGGCATAGGCCATGTATTTGCCGATGATGGCCCAGTTTCCGTAGCCCAGGGCCTTCAGAGTGCCGATCTGGGTCCGTTCCTCCTCCACCATGCGGGTCATGGTGGTGATGCACACCAGGGCCGCCACCAGCAGGAAGAAGGCCGGGAAGACCCGGGAAACGCCGGCCACGATGTCGGAATTGCTGTCCAGAGCCAGGTAGCCCACGTTGGTGTTCCGGCCCAGGGCGTAGACCGTGGGGTCGGTGAGCGCGTCGATGGTGTCCCTGGCCTCCCGGAGGGAGACCGCCGCGTCGATGAGCTCCAGGCGGGCGTCGCTCAGCTCCTCGTTGGCCTCCCGGACCCCGTCCCGGTAGTCGATCCAGCCTTGCGCCAGATCGGCCTCCGCCTGGGCAAGCTCCTCCTTGCCGTCCTCTAACTCCTCCCAACCGTCGTCGATCTCCCGCTGGGCCCTTTCCAGTTGGACCCGGGCGGCGGTGAGCTGAGCCTCGGCGGAGGCAAATTCGCTGTCCGCCTGGCGCTTGGCGGCGTCCAGCTCCAAGCGGCCGGACTCAATGGCGGTCCGGGCCTCCTCCAGTTGGGCAAGGCCGTCCACCACCACCGCCCGCTGGGCCAGCACTTCCTCCCGCTGGGCCACCAACTGCGCCCGGGTCTCGGTATACTCCCGGCGCATTTCCTCCAGGCGGCTGTCGTCCAGGGAACCGGTCTCCTGGATCCGGCGCAGGTCCTCCAGATAAGCCTCCATCTGGGCCAGGGTCTCCTCGTCCACCCCGTTCTCCCGGGCCTGCTCCAGCACCGCCTCTCCGGCGGCGATCAGACCCTCCAGGTCGACGTCTCCCAGGGCGGAACCGGCGGCGTCGATCAGCTCCAGGGCCCCGTCAATCTGGGAAATGCCGTCGTTGAGCTGCTGGAGGCCGTCGTCGATCTGGGCCAGGCCGCTCTTCGCCTCCTCCAGGCCGCTCATCACGGTTTTGTAATTATCCACCAATTCCAGGCTGGCCTGGGCCAATTGCGCATAGGTATCGGCCTTGGTGTCGGCCAGGGTCTGCTGGGACTGGCCCAACTGATCCAGGCCCTCGTCCACCTCCGCCTGGCCGTCCAGGAGCTCCTGCTCGGAGTCGGCGATGGTCTGGCGGTTTTCCTCGATCTGGCGCTGGCCGTCCTGGAGCTCCCGCAGGGCCTGCGCCAACTCCTTTTCCGCGTCTCGCTGGCCGTCCAGAAACTCGGCGTAGCCGTCCTGGTATTCCCGCAGGCCGTCGGCGTACTCCTCCTCCGCGTCCTGGCGGACCTGGACATAGCGGTCCTGGGCCATGGGCTCCAGGCGGGGCTTGATGGCGTCGGCCATGGCGTCCATGGCGTCGTTGAATTCATCGGTGTAGATGGCATACTCCTGGGGCAGGGTGATGTCGATCTCCGTATAATAATCCACGTCAAAGGCCGCCTCCGGCAGGAAGAGGAAGCCGGAGACGGTGCCGTTGCCCAGGGAGGTAGTCCCCCGGGACAGGTCCAGATATATGGGGCTGTTGACCAAGCCCACCACCGTGAAGCCGGAATAATTGAGACTTTCCAGCACGGAGTCGGTGTTCTCCTGGGAGACCGTCAGGCTGGCGCCCAGGACGGCGTCGGTGACGTGGGCGGCGTCCAGGAGGCACTCCTCCGGGGTCTCGGGCATCCGGCCGGAGAGCAGGTCCACCTGGTTGATCCGCTGGGGCATGGAGTAGAGCTTGTAGACCTGCTCGTCGCCCTCCCCTACCCGGACGATGGCGTCCAGGGTGATGACGCCCTCGGCCTGGGCCACACCATCCATGGCCTCCACCCGGTCCACATCCTCCTGGGTCCAGCCATAGGTGTTCAGCAGCCGCAGATCGAAGAAGTTCTTCTCGTCAAAATACCGCTGCCCCGTGGCTACCATGTCGGATTTCGTCGTCCGAAGGCCGACGAAGATCGACGCCCCCAAAGCGATGATGGTGACGATGGCGATATACCGCCCCAGTGATTTCAAGATCGACTGGGTCAGATTTTTTGCCATGATGTTTTTTCTCATTACCACTCGATCTCCGAAACATTCTGGGGAACCGCGTTGGTGTGCATGGACTCCACGGTCCCGTTCTTCACCCGGATCACCCGGTCCGCCATGGCGGTCAGGGCGCTGTTGTGGGTGATGATGAGGATCGTCATGCCGGTGCGGCGGCCCGTGTCCTGCAGCAGCTTCAAAATGGCCTTGCCGGTCTGGTAGTCCAGGGCGCCGGTGGGCTCGTCACAGAGCAGGAGCTTGGGATTCTTGGCCAGGGCCCGGGCGATGGCCACCCGCTGCTGCTCGCCGCCGGAGAGCTGGCTGGGGAAATTCTTCATCCGGGCCTCCAGGCCCACGTCCTTCAGCACCTGGGCGGCGTCCAGGGGGTCCTGGCAGATCTGGTTTGCCAGCTCCACGTTTTCCAGGGCCGTCAGGTTGCCGATCAGGTTGTAAAACTGGAATACGAAGCCCACGTCCTGCCGGCGGTAGCGGGTGAGCTGCTTGCGGGTGAGCTTGGAGATCTCCTGGCCGTCCAGAATGACGGTGCCGGTGGTCAGGGTGTCCATACCGCCCAAGATGTTCAGCAGGGTGGTCTTGCCCGCGCCGGAGGGGCCCACGATGACCACCAGCTCCCCCTTCTCCACGGTAAAGGTCGCGTCATGGAGGGCGTTGATCTCCACCTCGCCCATGTGGTAGGTCTTCCCCACGTTTTTCAGTTCAATAAAGGCCATGGCGGTCCCTCCTTGTTCCAGACAGTATAGCACAGATGCAATAAACAATGGCGAACAATTTATGAATTTCGGTCCCGGAAGACCCAGAGCTTGGCTCCGAAGTAGTTTACAAACACCACCAGCATACTGGTGAGGAGCTTCATCCAGTTCCCGTCCCAGGCCAGGACGTCCACCGTCAGCAGGAGGATCAGCACCTCCGCGACGCCGGACACCAGCCGACAGCCCACAAAGCCCGCCAGCTCCTTCATCACGACCTTCCCGGACCAGTCCGGGCTGCAAAACACGTACCGCTTGTTGGTCACATAGGCAAACAGCACGGACACTGCCCAGGCGGCTATGTCACTGACCGTGGCGGAGAGCTTGAGCCAGTTATACAGCGGCAGGTACACCGCGTAGTTGACTGCTGTCGTCAGGGTGCCGAAAAAGACGTAGATCGCCAGGTGGCGGTATTTTTTCCAGAGCTTTTGCAGGGCTTCCATGGCGTGACCTCCTTATCTCTATTATGGTTATTTTACCACGTTCCAGCGCTTTTCGCAAGGGCTTTTGTATGGACGGGCAAAAACCGGGTATGCTAATGGAAAGGTTTTCCGAATATCCTGTATTGTACCGCTTTCAAATTTCAAAAGGAGCGAAAAGGCATGAAGGTTGCATTCTACGACGCCAAGCCCTACGACCGGCCCGGCTTTGACCGCTACGCGGCGGACGCGGGACTGGAGATCAAGTATTACGACACCCATCTCACCGAGGATACCGCCTCCCTGGCCGCCGGATGCGGCTGCGTGTGTATTTTCGTCAACGACATCGTCAGCGCCGAGGTGGTGGACCGCCTCCAGGAGCTGGGCGTCCAAATGATCGCGCTGCGCTGCGCGGGATTCAACAACGTGGACACCCGGGCCTGCTACGGCAAGCTCCATGTGTTCCGGGTGCCGGCCTACTCCCCCTACGCCGTGGCCGAGCACGCCATGGCCATGCTGCTGACCATCAACCGCCGCATCCACAAGGCATACAACCGGACCCGGGAGTTTAATTTCAGCCTGGTGGGCCTTGCCGGCTTCGATCTCCACGGCAAGACGGTGGGCGTCATCGGCACGGGAAAGATCGGGCGGGTCTTTGGGAGCATCTGCAAGGGCTTTGGGATGCGGGTCCTGGCCTTCGACAAGTTCCCGGACCCGGCCACGGGGATGGAATACGTGAGTCTGGACGACCTGTTCTGCGCCTCCGACGTGATCTCCCTCCACTGTCCCCTCACCGACGAGACCCACCACATCATCGACAAGGCGGCCATCGACCGGATGAAAAAGGGCGTGACCATCCTGAACACCTCCCGGGGCGCTCTCATCGACACCGAGGCCCTGATCGCCGGGATCAAGGAGAAAAAGGTGGGCGCCGCCTGCCTGGACGTCTACGAGGAGGAGGCGGACCTGTTCTACGAGGATTTCTCCGGCCACATCGTCCAGGACGACAAGCTGGTGCGGCTCATCGCCATGCCCAACGTGATCGTCACCTCCCACCAGGCGTTTCTGACCAATGAGGCCCTGGACAGTATCGCCTACGCCACCGTCACCAACATCCGCAAATTCTTTGCCGGCATCCCCAGCCCGGAGACGGAGGTCTGCTACCGCTGCGGCAACCAGCCCGACTGCCGGGAGGACCGGAACAAAAAGTGCTTCTAATAAACGAGTAAACGAGGCATGGCCGCGGCCATGCCTCGCCAGCTTGTCGAATCGCCTTTCCGAGTTTGCCGTCCGCAGACGGCAAACCCATTTTAATCATTTTTTGCCAGGGCGTGTACCTGGCAAAAAATACCTCTCAGGCTGAGAGTGTGCGAGCCGGGGACAATGTCCCCGGCGAGTGCGCGGTTCAGCCTGCAATCCCCTCCAAATGGGAGCCCAGCGAAGCGGGTCCCATTTGGGAGGCTGTCAAAACGAAAGTTTTTGACAGCCTCAACGAGGCATGGCCGCGGCCATGCCTCGTAATTTTAGGATTTGAATTTCTTGAAAAACTCCTTCAGCTTTCCCGCGTGTTCCCTTCCCCTCTCCCGGAGACGGGAACGCCGCTCCACTGGCTGATCCTGGAGCTTTTCCGGGGAAATATTCCGCTGCGCCAGCCGCCGCTGGGTGATCTCCCGCAGGAGGGAGTAGACCACCGACGTCACGGGGATCATCAGCAGCATCCCCCCAACGCCCATCAGTTCTCCGCCGACCGTCACCGCCAGCAGCACCCACATTCCCGGCAGGCCGATGGACGTGCCCACCACCCTGGGATAGATCATGTTGTTTTCGATCTGCTGCAAGATGAGGAACATCACCACAAACCAAATGGCCAGGATCGGATCGTCCACCAGGATGAAGAACGCCCCAAAAATGCAGCCCACAAAGGCGCCCACCACGGGGATCAGCGCCGTCACCGCCACCAAAACGCTGACCAATGGGATGTAGGGCATCCGAAAGATGGCCATGGACACGGCAAACATACACCCCAGGATGCAGGCCTCCAGGCACTGGCCCGAGAGGAAATTGGAAAAGGTGGCGTTAGTCAGCCGGAGGATCCGGACCGTCTGATCGCAGAACGCCTCCGGCAGGAAGGAGTAGAGCAGCATCCTGCCCTGTCGGGCCAGAATTTCCTTTCGGAACAGGCAGTACACCGCGAAGACCAAACTGATAAACAGATCGACGACCACCCCGGTCACCGTGCCCACGGCGGTAAAGGCCTGGCTGAACAGCTTGCTCAGGCTGTCCCCGGCGAAGGTGGCCGCCCGCTGGACCAGGCTGGCCCAATCCACTTTTGCCAAGTCCGTGTTCTGCTGGAGCCACTGGGTCAGATTGGGGTTGTCCCGGAGAAAGGTCTGAACGAACTCCGTCGCCCGCCGGAAAAAGTCCGGCAGCTTGGCGGCAAGGGCGGAAACGGTGGCGGTGATCTGAGGCAGCAGAAGCTGCACCACCGCGAAAATGACCAGAAAAATAGACACCACCGTGAGCAGCAGCGCCAGCCCCCGCCGGAGGCCGGGTCTTTTCACCTTTCCCAGCAGGGCTTCAAACCCCCGCAAGGGCACGTTCAATACAAAGGCGATGGCCGCCCCCACCAAAAACGGGGAAAACAGCCGTCCCACCGCCCCGACAAAGGCCGTGAGCCGCTCGGTCTCGTGGAGCAGCCAGTACAGCACGATGCATCCCGCCGCCCCCAGAAACAGCCGCCAAAAGGTCTTTTTCTCGATCTCCATGATCCGCCCCCCCCCTTTTTGCTACAGCATAACCCATGGATATGGAAAATCCGTGAACATTTTCAGAGAATTTTCTCCAGCGCCCGACAGAGCTCGTCCACGTTTTCCTCCGGGGTGGCCCAACTGGTGCAGATCCGCACCGCCTGATGGGTCCCGTCCACCCGGCCCCAGGGGCTGAGGACGAAGTCCTTTTCCAGCTCCGCCAGGACCGGGTCCGGCAAAATGGGGAAAATTTGATTGGTGATCCCGGAAACCAGACAGGGAACGCCCTTTTTCGCCAGGACGCCCCGGATCCGGTCCGCCTGCCGGTTGGCCTTTTCGCAGATGGAAAAGTAGAGGCCGTCCCGGAACAGCTCGTCAAACTGAATGCCCAGCAGCCTGCCCTTGGCCAGCATCCCGCCCCGCTGCTTGAGACAGTACCGGAAGTCCTGGGCGATGGCGGGGTTGGAGATGACCACCGCTTCCCCAAACAGCGCCCCACACTTGGTCCCGCCGATGTAAAACACGTCGCACAGCCGGGCCAGATCCGGCAGCGTCACGTCGGCGCCCCTGGCCGTCAGCCCGTAGCCCAGCCGGGCCCCATCCACGAACAGATAGAGTCCCTTCTCCCGGCAGACCCGGGACAGCGCCTCCAGCTCCGAGAGGGAGTAGAGCGTCCCCAACTCCGTTGGGTGGGAGAGGTAGACCAGCTTGGGCTGGGCCATATGCTCCCGGTCCGGGTCGTTCTCGTGGTCCTCCACCGCTTGCCGGACCTGTGAAGCGGTGAGCTTCCCATCGGCGGAGGGAAGGCCCAGGACCTTGTGGCCCGTGGCCTCCACGGCGCCGGTCTCATGGACGTTGATATGGGCGCTGACCGCGCCGACGGCCGCCTGATGGGGCCGAAGGGCGGCGGCGATGACGATCAAATTCGCCTGGGTCCCCCCTACCAGGAAGTGAACCGCCAGCGCCTCCCCGCCGCAGGCCGCCCGGATCCGCTGGGCGGCGGAGGCACAGATCTCATCCGTCCCATAGCCGGGAGTCTGAAGGAAATTGGTCTGGTTCAAGCGGGCGAGAATATTGGGATGGCAGCCCTCGGAATAGTCGTTCTGAAAAGAAAGCACAGGTTTTCTTCCTTTCTCTGTTTTTTATATATTGTATCACGCCGGGACGAGGTGTCAAGCGTTCATATTTCCCCACCGGGGCGCATAAGGTTTCCCCAGCAGCACACAGCTTAGGAGGAGATCATATGGCTGACACCATCTCAGAGCGAGCCTGCGAACTGGCTGTGTACATGATCGAAACCGGCGCCACCGTCCGGGCGGCGGCCCAGCATTTTGGCGTCTCGAAGTCCACCGTACACAAGGACCTGTCCCAGCGGCTGCCCCAATTCAACCGGGCGCTCTATGCCCAGGTGCGGCAGGTCCTCGACGAAAACAAGGCCCAGCGGCACATTCGCGGCGGCCAGGCAACCAGGCGGAAATACCTGGGAAAATAGATCGATCCCGGGACAGCCGTCCCGGGATATCGATGTTTACAGGTCGTCCGCGTCCTGGACGGGGACCTCGCTCAGATTCTCCGGCCGGCCGGTCCAGCTTCCCAGGGGGTCGGTCTCGATCACCGGCGCGCCTGTGAAGGGCCACATGGAGTCGTCCATGGGGATCACCGGGATATGCGGCTCCTCCGGGTCCATGGGAAATTCCAGGGGCGTCTTCGGCTCCTTTTTGGATTCTTTTTTCATGACGTTTCACCTCCCAAAGCTAGTTTGCCGCAGCCGGGGAGATTCATGCGCACAGAACCGCACAGAAAAAAGTTGCTATTTTCCCGAAATCTGATACAATAAAAGGAAAGTGGAAAGTGCGACGGAGGATGATGCCGTGATCGTGATAGGGAGAATCGATGTGGAGAAGTATCGGTGTATTTCCGGCAGCATACGGACTGACGAGGTCATTATCACTGAGGAAAGGATCCAGCATATTAAAGACCGGCATCCCAATGATTTTGAGCGATACGCCGCTTACTTAACGGATATTGTAGAGAATCCACAATACATTCTGGAGACGAACCGGCCAAATACGGCATTCATTGTAAATCAATATCGCAGCGGAGCCGAAACATTCCAGTTGGTCCTTCGATTGGCCGTGGAGGGGGACCATCCTGAATACAAAAACGCGGTGATCACCTTTCTGAAAATCAGTGAGCGAACTTGGGAAAAGTATTTGCGAAATAAAAAAATTCTTTACAAATCGGTATGATGCGGCTATAATAATAGTAGAATAGATTGGTACTTTGAGGTGGAAAATTTGTGTCGCCACACGCCGCGTGCACCAAGCGCAACGGGCAAAAGAGATGCAGGGTCAGGCACGCCTGCCAAAGTACCGCTTTTCTGTCGAGGGACCGCGGAAACGCGGTCCCTTTTGTATCCTGGAGGAATCCTATGTTTGACATCACCCTCTTCGCCATGGGGCGGCTGAAGGAGCCCTTCTACCTCTCCGCTGCGGCGGAATATGAAAAGCGCCTGGCCGGTTTCTGCCGGTTCCGCATGGTGGAGCTGCCCGAAGTCCGGCTGCCTCAGGACCCCTCCCCCGCGCAGATCGCGGGAGCCCTGGAGCGGGAAGCGGAGGCCCTCTTCTCCCGCCTGCCGGCGGGCGCCTGGTTCTGCGTCCTGACCCCCGAGGGGAAGGAGCTGTCCTCCGAGGCCCTGGCGGAAACCATGGGGCGGGTAAAGCTGTCTGGGAAGCGCGGGGCCTGCTTTTTCATCGGCTCCTCCTTCGGAATGTCTCCCCGGGTCAAGGCCCAGGCGGACCTGCTGCTGTCCATGGGCAGAATGACCTTCCCCCACCACCTGGCCCGGATCATGGTCCTGGAGCAGCTCTACCGGGCGGAAACCATCCAGGCCGGAACCAAATACCACAAATAGGGACGGCGGGACCTGGGTCACGCGGTCTTTATTTGTGGTAAAATTTTCTTATGAAATACCTTGACAGGTGAGGTATTCTGTGATACAATGGGTCCATGAAAGGAGGGGTTGCCCATGTCCATCGCCGGAGATCTGATCCGGGGCCATACCGACGC
>CANQQO010000051.1 GCA_947625965.1 uncultured Oscillospiraceae bacterium | reverse complement strand
GGCCGACTTCTTTGGGTACTTTCTTGCTCGGGGCAAGAAAGTACCTCCCCCGGAAGGGGTCGGGGGAGCACTTACAATGATAATTGCACCAAAATAAAAAGGTACAGGCTTCCGTCTCCCTGCTTTCCAGGGCAACGTGCGGCGTGCCGCCAGCGGGCAGGGCCCGCAGCCAGAGCGCACCGGGCCCTCTAGGGGTCGTTACCCGATTTCTTTTGCCCGGTATCGTTCTTGCAGAGGAATGGGCAAGCCATTCGGGATGGAGGGTAAAAGGCCCTGTCGCCCATTCTCCGCTCCCAAGTGTGCCCGCCTGGGTCCGCCACAACAGAAAACGCTTCCGGGGCTCCTTTCGGGGCCTCGGAGTTTTCAAAAAAGTACTTTGCAGCGCTCCGCGTTTGTCACGGAGCGTTGCAGCATTTCTCAACAAATTCCCGTGTCTTCACCGTCAGCTCCACCCAGGCGGGGCGAAATCCGGCGGCGAGGGCGTTGCGGACGGAGGCCAGATTAGACCAGGCGGCGCAGTAGAAGGGGACCCTGCCCCGGTCCAGGATCTCCAGGGTCAGTCTCCCAGTGAGGGCAACAGCGATCCCCCGGCGGCGATAGGCCGGCAGCACGTCGATGCCGATCTGCCACATCCCATCGCAGTCGGCGGAGCAGGCCGCCAGGGCCGCCAGCGTTTCCCCGTCGAAGGCCCCGATCCCCAGAATGTCCAGCTCCGGCCGCTCCAGGCTGAGGGCGTGGCGCCACTGGGGCAGATGGAGGGGGCCGAGGGCCTCCCGGTCCAGCACCCGGATCTCCAGGGGACACTCCGCCGGGACGAGGCGGCCTTGGGGCAGAAAATACTCCGCCATGAAGCAGGTCCGGGCCCCAACGGCGGCGAACGCCTCGTCCACCCGGTGGAGGCTGGGCGTTTCAAAGAGCCGGTAGGGCGATCCCTCCGGCGGGAACCATTGGAGCACCTGGGCGGCGATGTCCAGATACGGCTCCCCCGCACTGGCCACGATCCCGGCCCCATAGGTGACAAAGTTGCACACATGGGGCAGGTCCAGATAGCACCGGGCCCGGGAATCGGGCCGGGAGCGGACAAGGGTGTGGGCCGGATTCCAAAAGTCCTCCGGCCGGCACCCGCAGTCGATAGCCGACTGACGGACGGCGGCGGCAAGCAGATCCATGTCTATTCCCCCAATGTGAACCGGTAAAAGTATTCGTACATCGGAAGGGCGCTTTCAAAGAAATCCCGGACCCGCTCTCCCAGCCCGGGGTCGAACAGCTCCGCGCCCGGTTCCACAGAGCGGGTGCAGTCGATGTATCTCCGCCAAGCAAAGTAGGGAGCCAGCCGGGGGTCCTCCGGCTCCTTGGGGCGCTTGTAGAGGTCCGCCGTCACCTTCACGCCCGTGGCGGCCTCCACCTGGGCGATCAGGTCCAGGAAGGGCTCCGGCCGGGCGGCGATGTCCCGCCGAAAGGCGTCCATCGCCGTTACCCTGGGCTGCCAGAGGAAGAAGCCATAGGACACCCCCTCGGGCCGCAATTCAAAATAGAGGCAGGGATGCTCCCCCCACCACTCCACATCCTTTCGGGCGCAGAGCCAGAGACTCTCCTTGTAGGGGTCCGGGTGGTGGAGCCGGGCGTCCCGGTAGATACGGCTGACCTTGATCTGATTCCCCGGACGGCCCTGGAAGACCTGAAACAGGTCCTGGGCCAGCGCCTTCATGGGCTCATAGAGGGTCCGGACATACTGCTCCTTGTGGGGCAGAAACCATTCCCGGTTGTTGTTCATGCGGATGCCCCAGAGGAAATCAAAGGTCTCCGGGGTGAAGCCTGTAAACATAGCGTAGTCCCTCGCTTCGTCGTTTTCTGCATCATACCACTTTTTTTGGCAAAATGCAAGGGAAGTATTTGCCATAGACGCCGGTTCCGTGTATAATGGACCCATCACGACAGGAGGCGAGACGATGTATCGATTTGACCGCGCGGACTACGAGCGGCGGGTGGCCTGGTTCCGGGAGGCCCGGCTGGGGATGTTCCTCCACTGGGGGCTCTACGCCATTCCCGCCCGAGGGGAGTGGGTCCGCAGCAACGAGGAAATGCCCGAGGAGGCTTATCTGCCCTATTTCGACGAATTTGACCCGGTGGACTTCGACCCCAGGCGCTGGGCCCGGATGGCCAAGGCGGCGGGGATGCGCTATATGGTCCTCACCGCCAAGCACCACGACGGCTTCTGCCTCTTCGACAGCCGGCTCACGGACTTCAAATCCACCAATACCCCCTGCCATCGGGACATTGTGGCGGAGTATGTCGCCGCCGCCCGGGAGGAGGGCCTCGGGGTGGGGCTCTACTACTCCCTCCTGGATTGGCATCACCCGGACTACCCCCACTTTGGGGACCGGCACCATCCCCTGCGCCACGACCCCGCCGCCGCCAACGGGGGCCGGAATTTTGACCGCTATCTGGACTACCTCCACGGCCAGGTCCGGGAACTGTGTACCAACTATGGAAAGATCGACCTGATGTGGTTCGACTTTTCCTACGACAATCCCGACCGCCCAATGCGGGCCGAGACCTGGCGGGGGGAGGAGCTGGTGACCATGGTCCGCCGGCTCCAGCCCGATATTCTCATTGACAACCGCCTGGAGGTCAGCGGGGAAGGGGGCTTCGGGTCCCTCTGGACCGGGGAGCCGGGGCCCTGCCACGGGGACTTTGTCTGCCCGGAGCAGCTCATTCCCCCGGAGGGCGTCCGGGACCGGGCGGGCCGGGACATGGTCTGGGAGGCCTGCGTCACCATGAACAACCACTGGGGCTACTGCCGGGAGGACTCTTTCTACAAGCCCGCCTCCATGGTCATCCGAAAGCTGGTGGAGTGCGTCTCCAAGGGCGGCAACCTTCTTCTGAACGTGGGCCCCGACGCCCGGGGCAATTTCCCGCCCCAGGCGGAGGAGATCCTCCGCGCCCTGGGGGCCTGGATAGCCAAAAACGGAGACAGCGTCTATGGCTGCGGCAAGGCGGGCCTGCCCAAGCCGGAATTCGGCCGCTATACCCGGAAGGGGGACCGGCTTTTCTGCCACATCTATGAAAATTCCGTGGGTCCCCTGCCCCTGCCTGGGTTGCGGGCGGAGGACATCGCCGGGATGCGGCTCCTGGCCACCGGCGCAGAGGCGCCCATCGCCCGGAGCTGGGTCTGCTCCAACTACCCGGACACGGTCTTCGCGGACCTGGGGCAGGACCCGGTCCTGCCGGACCCGGTGGACACGGTCCTGGAGATCAAGCTGAGGAGGAATTCAATATGAAAAAGGTATTGGAAGTCTGCGTAGACTCTCTGGCCTCCGCCCGGGAGGCCAGGCTGGGCGGCGGAGACCGTCTGGAGCTCTGCGCCAACCTGGTCATCGGCGGCACCACCCCCAGCCCCGCCCTAGTAAAGGCGGTGAAGGAGGAGACGGGCCTGCCGGTCCACGCCATGGTCCGGCCCCGCTTCGGGGATTTCCTCTACGATGACGAGGAATTTGCCATTCTGATGGCCGACGCGGAGACCCTCCTGGCCGCCGGAGCCGACGCCCTGGTGGGAGGTTTCCTGACCCGGGAGGGGGATCTGGACCGGGAAAGGATGGCCGCCCTGGCGGACCTGGCCCACAGCGCCGGGAAAAAATGCACCCTCCACCGGGCTTTCGACCTGTGCCGGGACCCTCTTGCCGCTCTGGAAACGGCCAAATCTCTGGGCGTGGACACGATCCTCACCTCCGGCCAGGCGGCAAGCTGCCTGCGGGGGACGGCGGTCCTGGCCCAGCTCTTGGCCCGCCGGGGGGAGGTGGAGATCCTCATCGGCGCCGGGGTGGATGCGGCGGCCATCCGGGAGCTGCGCCGCGCTCTGCCGGAGGCGGCTGCCTTCCACATGAGCGGCAAGGTGACCTTAGACAGTCCCATGGTCTACCGCCGCCTGGAGGTCCCCATGGGCCTGCCCGGCATCAGCGAATATGAGATCTACCGCACCTCCGCCGAAAAGATCCGCCAGGCCAAGGCGGCACTGTGGGAGGACCTGCCATGAACGCCCTGACGGAGGCGGAAAACCGGTATTTGACCCGGATCCTGGCTACCCTGCCCCCGTCGGACCTCGCGGAGTACGGCGCGGCTTTCTTTCTGGGGGAGCTGCGGGAGGCCCTGACGGTCCGGCGGACCTTCTCCTGGTGCACGGAATTGCCGGAGGACCTGTTCTACCTCCACGTGGCCTATCCCCGGATCAACGACGAGGCTCTGGAGCCCTGCCGGGCCCTGTTCCGCCGGGAGCTGACCCCCAGACTTGCGGGCATGACCCTGCCCCAGGCCATTTTGGAGGTGAACCGCTGGTGCGCCGAGCAGGCCGCCTATCGAAGTACCGACGAGCGGACTTCCTCGGCCATGGAGGTCTATCGCCGGGGCTGGGGCCGCTGCGGGGAGGAGACGGTCTTCGCCGTCAACGCCCTGCGGAGCGTGGGCATCGCCGCCCGACAGGTATACTGTCCCCTGTGGTCCCACTGTGACGACAATCACGCCTGGGTGGAGGTCTACGACGGGCAGAGCTGGCGTTATCTGGGGGCCTGCGAGCCGGAGCCCGTCCTGGACCGGGGCTGGTTCCCTCCGGCGGCCAGCCGCGCCATGCTGATCCACAGCCGGGAATTTGATCCCACTCCGGGCCCGGAGGACCCGGACCTGTACCGCCGCCACGGCCTTCTCTACCGGGTCCAGACCGCCCGCTACGCCCCCACCCGGATCTTCACCGTCGAGGCCCCGCCGGGGAGTCTGGTCCGGTTTTCCCTTCTGAACGCCGGAGCCCTGCTCCCCATCGCGGAGAAGACCGCCGGCCCGGACGGCGCCGCCCGCCTCCGCCTGGGCCTGGGCAGTATTCACATTCGCTGCCTCCTTCCAAACGGCGAAGGGCGGGAGCTCTTTGCCGATACGGAGAAAACGGACCGGGTCGCGCCGCCTCCTTCCCCTCCGGCGGACGCGGAGGGCCGCTTCCGCGCTCCCATCGGGAGCCGGACCCTGCCGGACCCCCTGCCCTTAGCCCTCCAAGCCGCCCGCCGCCGGACCCTGGACCAAGCGGCGGCCCTTCGGAGCGCCCGTCCCCGCCCCAGAGCCCAAAGCACCGACCCTCTCTCCGCTCGCGTCCTAGCCACCCTGCCGGAAAAGGATCTGGCGGGCCCGGTGAACGCCCTTCTATTGCAGGAGGCGGCGGACGCCCTGGCCTGGGAGGGGACCTGTCCGGAGCCGGTTTTTCTCGCGTCATTGCTGTGCCCCCGGATCGGGCGGGAGCCCCTGAAGCCCTGGCGGCGGGCCCTCCTGGCGGCCCTCCCACGGGAAACGCTGCCCCGTTTCCGGCGGGACCCCCGAAGGATCTGGACCTGGGTCCGAGCCAATCTCCCGCAAATCGACGCCCATCCCACCCCTCCGCCTCCCCCATAGCCACCTTCGCCCTGGGGAAGGGCAATCAAGCCTCCCTGGCGGTGCTGTTCTGCGCCATCTGCCGGTGCCTGGGCGTTCCCGCCCGGCTGTCCCCTCTGGACGGGGCACCGGAGTATTGGGCCGGCGGCTACCGTCCCGCCACCGGCGGCGGGGAGATCGTCGATTTGACCCTGACGGCGGAGGACCGCCCCCTGACCCTGTCCCGGTGGGACGGGGACGAACCCCTCTTGACCCTGGGACCCGGGGAGGTCTGGGCCGGGACCCTCCCGGCGGGCCGCTGCCGCCTCCTCGCCGCCGCCCGTCTGCCCAACGGGGACCAGCTCTACCGCCAGCGGGCCCTGGACCTGACGGTGGGCCCCGTCCGGGCCGCCCTTTCGGCCCCCCTGCCGGCGGCGGAGGACCTGCTGTTCCGCCGGCCCCTGCCACCCCTTCCGGTCCAGATCGACGGCCCCTGCCTCCTGTGCTTCCTGGAGCCGGGCCGGGAACCCACGGAGCATCTCCTGCTGGAATTGGCGGCGGAGCAGCCGCCCTGTCCGATCCATCTGTTCCTGCCGGAGTGGGCGGTCCTCTCCCGGCCAATCCGTGGCGCCCAGCTCCACACCGCCGCCCCGGAGGCCGCCGAAGCCCTTGCCCGGGCCGTCTTCGCCCCGCCGGACCAGCTCCCCCTGAGCCTTCTGTGCCAGGATGGCGAGTGCCGTTTCGCCGCCGCGGGTTACAACGTGGGGGTGGGAAGGCTCCTTTCGGAGCTTTTGGAGCGGCTCTCGCGGAAGCATCTCTGAGGAAGCCCCGGCTTCTCTTTTCCGCCGGGAATGGACTAGAAGGCGTGCGGGATTTGCACAAAATTATGACCTTCTTTGAAATAATAGTTGACGGCGGCGGAGTTATCGGCTATACTAATAAGGCGAACATATCCTTAAGAGAGTCCACCGTAGGTGGAAGTTTCGCGCTCTATGCAAAAAATATAGCAGGAGGTTTTTTATGAAACGTAAGTATCTCAAGCGCCTTCTGGCGCTGCTGCTGTGCGCGGTCCTGGTGCTGCCCATGCTGATAAGCGGGGTCAGCGCTGACGACGCCCAGGAGCCCCACGTCCATACGGAAGACTGTGAACACGAAGAAACCCCCCCGGCTCCCGTCGAGGAACCGACAGAGGTGCCCAATTCCCCTGTCGAGGAACCGACAGAGGCGCCCAGTTCCCCCGTCGATGCGGAAGACCCCACCGATGCCCCGGTCGCTCTCATCATGGAGGCGCCCGGGCCCAAGGCCGCCGCGCCGGAGATCACGGTCAATGGGGATCTGAATAGCAGTGGCTTCTATTGCTATGCTCCCACGGTCACCGTCACTGGCGCGACCACGATCACCCTGACTGTGGATGGTCAAGTAACGACGATCTCCAGCAATGGCGGACTTGAGGACCTGACCAGCCATCTTCCCCAAAAGGCGGAGGATATGTCTTTCCCCAAAGTGTCTATTAAGGCAGAGGGAGTAGGCGGTACGGCGACCGCCGAGTTCCGAATGGGCCATTCCAAGGGAGAGGTGGAAACGAAAATTATTCCGCCGACGTGTACGAAGAATGGCGAAGAGCAGTTGATTTTTCACTGTGCGGATTGTGCAGACGGAATTTACATGATCGTGACCTATATAACGAAAGCCCTGGGCCACACTTACATCACGGGCGAAGTCTGCGGCAGCACTGGTGAAATTAGCTACTGCTCCGTCTGCGGCTGCCGGGAAGATGGCAATGGCTACGTAGGAGGAAACGGCAATCACGAATGGAAAAAGGTCGAAAAGGCCGCCACCTGTACCGAGGACGGTTATTCCTACGACCAGTGCAGCAAGTGCGGCGCGGTGAAGGACCGGACGGACACCTCCAAGCTGGGCCACACCTGGTCGGAGTGGAAGACGGAATCTGAGGGCGACTGCTCCAAGTCCGGCTCCAAGACGATCAAGAGACGTTCCTGCACCCGCTGCAATGCCCACGAGGACTGGGAGGTCCCCCCGACCCACACCTATGAGGGTCCCCGCTCCCTGACGAAGGCGGAGTGCGACCGCTATAACCGTGACAATCCGAACGCCAATCTCAAGCCCGCCACCTGCACCGAGGGCGGCGCCTACGGCAAGGTCTGCACCAATTGCGGGACCGTGATCGACGTCAACCCGAGCGGACCCGCCCTGGGTCACACCTATGCGAACGACGACTTTGACTGCACCACCGCCGAGGTCTGCACCGTCTGCGGCGCGGCCCGCGCCGCTCAGGCGAGCCATACCCTGATCTGGGTGGCGAACGAAACCGGCACCGGCCATTCTGCCTACTGCACCAATAAGGGCTGCAAGTACCAGTCCGAGCAGGAAGAACATGTCTATCCCAAAAACTATCTCTGCAACCGGCTCGATTATTGCGAGCTCTGCGGACATACCCTCGGAGGATATAAAGGCCATAACTATGCGACCGATTATGCTTCGGACGGGACCTATCACTACCGGCCGTGCCAGAATCCCCACTGCACCAGCTCCATTGATAAGGAAAAGCATACAACCAATAACGATCACGACTGCACAACGGCGGATACGTGCAAGGTGTGCGGCCTGACTGTCCGAGAGGCTGAGCCAAGCCACAACCTCACGATCAAGTCCAATTCCGCTGGCCACAATTACAAGTGCACCAACTCGGGCTGCGGTTACACGACGACCTTCGAGGACCATGTCTATACCGCCGAGCATCTGGCGCATTTCAACTGCCAGGAGCCTATTTACTGTAGCATCTGCGGCTGGAAGGGCAATGCCCCTGCGAAGGAGCATAAGCTGGCAGACGGCTACGAGTATGACGCCACCGGCCACTGGAAGCGCTGCACCAACAAGGAAGTGCTGGGCGGCAGCCCCACCCAGTGTACCTACACCACCCCCGTCACCCCCCACACCATCACCCCGGGCACCTGCGTCGCCAAGGCCTACTGCGCCGTCTGCGGCTGGGTAGGCGAAATCGACCCCGATAACCACGTGAATACCCAGCTCCGGGACCAAAAGCCCGCCACCGAGACAGAGGACGGCTACACCGGCGACCTGTACTGCAACGACTGCGGAAAGAAGTTGAAGGAGGGCACCGTCATTCCCAAGCTCACCGCCCCCTGCGACCATGACTACAAGCTGGCGAACGATGCTGGCAACTGCTGGATGGAATGCACCAAGTGCCACGACATTCAGGATCAGCAGGCTCACGACCTGGCGCAGGCCTCTAGCGCCGAGGGCCATTACGAGGAATGCGCCCGCTGCCACTACAAGACTCCCCTCGAAGCCCACACCCCGGATCAGGACGATGGCAACTGCCTGACGGAGAAGAAGTGTACAAAATGTGACTACGTGCTGGAAGAAAAGAAGCCCTCCCATAACTTTGGCGGCGCCTACTTCTCCAGCCCCGATGGCCATTGGCGCCAGTGCCAAAACGAGGGCTGCACCTCCATCGACCTGGTCAAGCCCCACACCCCGGGCGAGGACGACGGCGACTGCACCACCGCCGTGCTGTGCACCGTCTGCGGCTATCCCACCACTCCGGCCCAGACCCACGTGCCCACGGGGGAGTGGGTCATCGGCCCCACCACCCATTATTACAACTGCCAAAATGATGGCTGCACCCAGCGGGTAGACGAAGCGCCCCACCACTATGTGAACGGCGTCTGCACCGTCTGCGGCGCGGTAGGCAGCCTGCCGCCCCTCCCCGACATCCCGACGCCCACGCATCCCTCCACGTCTCCCACCACGAAGCCGGACTCCACCGAGCCCTCCGGCCCGGCCCAGACCGGCGACAGCACCCCCGTACTGTCCCTGCTGGCGCTGCTGGCCCTCTCCGGCGCGGCGATCCCGCTGCTCCTGGCGAAGACCAAGCGAAAGAAGTAAAACCACACCCTTCTCTGGGGGCCAGGCCGCAGCCTGGCCCCCTTTTTGCGGTTATGGCAGAGTCGGATAAACCCTTGGCGCTTTTTCACGCGGGGTCATTCCTCCGCAATGGATTTGATGTTCCCTTTCTGATGAAAAAAAGAAAGCCTCCGTAACCTGTACGGAGGCTCAGTTCGGCGGCAATTCCTTCCGGAGATTGCGGCGCTGCTTTTGGAGTTGAAAACGGTTCGCTATTCAGCGGTCGACGCGGTAGAACGGGGCCGGAAAGGCGTTTATGGAACAATTGCCAAGATGTGACGCTATGCCGCCCTGCCCCAAAGAAAGCTTTGACGCCTGGAAAAGACAGCGCGTCTCCGCATAAAACCGAATCGGCTTGCCGGTCCTTTTTGCTTTTTTGCAGTGCGATCATCGATCGGCCGAGGCGCCGCCGTTATGGGTCTTGTATGCCCAAGTCCGCCGCCCACATTCTCAACGGCTGGCGAAACCCCGAGATGGACCTTACCCTTCCTCCAGGGCCTCCGTCAGGAGCTGAAGGGTGTCCGCAAACCTGTCCGTTTCCTCCGGGCAGCCGAAAACGCCGATGATCAGGGTCCGCCCGTGGTAGTCAAAGGCGGAGAGGAGACAGCTTCCCGCGTCGGAGGTCTGGCCGGTTTTGAGGCCAATGGCATAGGGGCAGTAGTATTCCGACTCCGGGTCGATCAGGACGTTGGTGTTTTTCCAAATCACGTCCTCCTCCTGGCTGTCCAGGGATACCGTCTCCCGGCTCAGGGAGGTGCAGCGCATCACCAGGGGGTTGTTCAGCGACAGCTTGGCAATGGTCACCAGGTCCTTCGGACAGGTATAGTGATCGTAGTCGTGGATGCCGTCGGGGTTGACAAAGTGGGTGCCCGACAGCCCCAGCTCCTGGGCCTGGGCGTTCATCTCCGCCAGGAAGGTCTGCACCGCGTTCCAGGCGTATTCCTCGGGGTCCCCGTCAATCACGCGGCCAGCGGCGGCGGCCAGAACATAGGCTGCGTCGTTTCCGCTGGGCAGGAGCATCCCCTCCAGCAGCCGGGCGACGGTCAGCGTGTCCCCGTAGCCCAGGGCCGCGATGGACGAGGTGGGGTCCACCAGGTCCAGGGCCTCCCCTACCGTGACGGTCTCCTCCGGGTCCAGATATTGCAGCGCCACATAGGCGGTGAAGAGCTTAGTGATGCTGGCGGGATACACCGTCTCCGTTGGGTCGCCGGAGAGAAGGAGAAACGCATCCGCGTCGTCGTCATAGACAAACCAGCACTGGGCCGTCAGCTCCCGGTTCGGAGCAAAGACCATCCACTCCGGGTCCGTTTCCTTCGGCTCGGTGGTGGGGGGCTCGGTCTCCGGAGGCGCGGTAGTGGGAGGCTCCGTGGTGGGAGGTGTTGTTGTGGGAGGCACGGTGGTCGGGGCCACGGTGGTAGGCGCGATGGCAGGCGCAACCGTGGGGGCGCTTGCGGTGCGGGCTGTGAGAGCCGCCTCAAACCAATTTTGGATGCGCTCCCAGTCCCGGTAGACCACCAGGCCCAGCAGCACCGCGACAATGCCAAGTTCAACTGCAAGAAGCTTCTTCATTCCGCCGTGACCTCCACACCGCCGGCCTCCCGAATGGACAGGACATGACAGGCACCGGCCCCCAGGACCCGCTCCGTCTCCCGGCGGAATTTGGGCAGCAGCTCCTCCGGCACAAACGCCTGGACCGTCCCGGCGAAGCCGCCGCCGTGGACCCGGAAAGCGCCCCGGTCTTCCAACAGTTCGTGGCACAGGGCCAGGCTCACGGCCATCTCCTGCCGCCTGACCGCCCCGGAGGGGATCACGTTCTGCAAATACATGAAAGAGGACTCCCCGCTTTTCCGGACCAGGGACAAAAATGCGTCAAAGTCCCCCCGGGCCAGGGCCTCGGTCTCCCGGGTCACCAGCCGGTTCTCCCGGTAGAAGTGGACGGCCCGAAGGACCGCCCGGTCCCCGAAGGCCTTCCGCAGGGCGGGAACCGCCTCCTGGAAGGTCTCCTGGGGCACCTGCCGCAGGACCTCCCTGCCGAAGTAGGAGGCGATCTGGCACATCTCCCCGGGGACGGCGGCATATTCCTCCGTCAGATCCGCATGGCTGGCCTGGGAGTCCAGGATACACAGGGCGTGGTGTGCGGAGGCGAAGTCAAAGGCCACCTTTTCCACCCTGGGATCCGCCGGGTCTTCAAAATCCATAGCCACCAGACCGCCCACGGCGGAGGCCATCTGGTCCATCAGCCCGCAGGGCTTGCCGAAATAGAGGTTTTCCGCCTGCTGCCCCAGCTTGGCGATCAAAACAGGGCTGGCCTGTCCCCCGTAGAACAGGCCGTTCATCACGGTCCCCAGCAGGACCTCCAGGGCGGCGGAGGAACTGAGCCCCGAGCCGGGCAGGACGGTGGAGGTCACGTAGGCGTCGAAACCCTCCACCTGGCAGCCCAGGCCGGCAAAACCGGCGGCCACGCCCCGGAGCAGGGAGGCAGTCGTGTTCCGCTCCTCCGGCCGGGGGGACAGGTCCCGCAGGTCGATCTCCAGGGGCGCGTACCCCTCGGACAGGAGGCGGAGGGTACTGGTCCCGTTGGGCCGGACGGCGGCCAGGGTATCCAGGTCCACGGCGGCGGCCAGGACCCGGCCATGCTGATGGTCGGTGTGGTTGCCGCCGATCTCCGTCCGGCCGGGGGCGGAGAAATAGCGGGTGGGCGCGGCGCCGTAGGCGGCAGCAAAGCCCGCGTCAAGGGCGGCTTTTTTCTGGGGTGTGAGCAGGGGCATGGCGTTTTCCTCGATTCTTTAGATTCCGTAGACCAGCCAGATGTAGAGATAGGCCGGGATAATGGCCGCCAGGGTGAAGGGGATGCCGATCTTGAAGAAGTCGGAATTTTTCACCTCCAGCCCCTCCTTCCGGAGGATGCCGATGCCGGTGATATTGGCGGAGGCGCCGATGGGGGTCAGGTTGCCCCCCAGGGTGGCCCCGGACAGGAGCCCAAAGTACAGCGGCGTGGGGTCGATGCCCATGCCCATAGCCAGGCTCTGGACCACCGGCAGCATGGTGGCCACATAGGGGATATTGTCCACAAAAGCGGAGATGGCCACGCTGGCCCAGACGATGACGGTGTAGATCATAAATAGATTTCCCCCGCCGGCCTTGGCCAGCAGGTCCGCCGCAGCGGCGATGACGCCCTGGGCGGTGATGCCGCCGATCATCAGAAACAGGCCCACCAGCAGTCCGATGGTCTCGAAGTCGATCTGCTTCAGGGGCCCCGTCACGGCGGAGAGGTCCTTTTTCTTGCAGAAATTGTAGATCAGCCCGATGACCAGCAGCCCGCAGCAGATCAGGCCGTTGGTGGTCTCCGGCTTTTCGGGCAGGAAGGAGGCCAGGATCAGCAAAACGACGGTGCCGCAGAGCAGCACAGTGGGGACGTAGTCCTTGACCACGGTCCGGGTCCCCTTGGGAATGGGCGACCGCTCCTTTCGGAAGAGCCAGGCCAGAATGGCGGCGGAAAGGACGGCCCCTAGCTCCACGGCAAAGAAGATGCTGGGCCGGCCCTGGTACCAGAAGAAGTCCAGAAAGCTCATTTGGGCGTAGGAGCCCAGCATGATGGCGGTGGTATCGCCCACCAGCGTGGCGGCTCCCTGCAAATTGGAGGACACGGCGATGCCGATAATGAAGGGCACCGGGTTGGTCTTGAGCTTCCTACAGATCTCCAGTGACACGGGGGCGATCATCAGGACCGTCGCCACGTTATCCACGAAAGCGGAGATCAGTCCCGCGAAGAGGGCCAGAGACACCGCCGCCCACATGACGTTGGGGACTCGCTCCATGATCAGGTCCGCCAGAAGCTCCGGCATCCGGCTCTCGATGAACAGCGCCACCAGTCCCATGGTGCCGGCAATCATGAGAAGGACATTGTAGTCGATGCTGCTCAAAACCTGGTCCAGTGGCAGCATTCCGGTGACGATAAAAATCGCCGCAGACCCCAGCGCCACATAGGGCCGGTACTTAGGCAGCGCCAGCATGAGCAAATAAGTCAGCGCAAACAGCGCCAGAGCAGGGAGCATAAATTGAGCACCTCTTTCAAGCAGTTTGTACCCTATAGTATATCAAAAAAAGCCTAATATGTAAAGCTCCCATTTCCAAAAAGCACGGCCAGTGGCCGCTGACAAAGCGTGCGCCAGCCTGGCAATATTCGTTACACCTCCCGGGCTCGCTCGGTATCGGCGGCGTGCCGCCGCTGTCAATGCGCACGGGGATGGCGGAAATCGTTACCGACCCCCCTGTGCCCGGTATCGTTACTGCGGGCGCGATAGCGTTCTGGTATCGTTACCCTTGCCACCAGCCTGGTTTCGTTCTTGCGGAGGAGTGGGCGACCCTTTTTCCAGGGCGGCGTGCCGCCGCAGTCAGAGCACACGTGGCTGTCTATAATCATCACCCGATTCTTTTTGCCCGGTATCGTTCTTGCAGACAAGTGGGCAATCCATTTTGAATAGTGAGCCTGTGAAAGAACCTAGCATCCGGAAGCCGCTCCCAAGCGTGCCCGGATGGGTCCGCCAGGGTATGCGACACCAGAGGAACCACGTCGTGGCCACGGAGTGGGCCACGGCGGTGGCTACCCCTCGGTCCGCCAGTGTCGGACGGGGGTCGCACCGCAATAGCTGTACAACCCCGCTAATCCTCCCATGTACCGATTTAGAACCGCCCGTTAGCACAGCACCCTCAATCAGCGCAACGCACCGATTGGAACGCTGCACCGAAGGATTTGCAGAGCCACGTTAGACGCTGCACCAGGGTCG
>CANQQO010000050.1 GCA_947625965.1 uncultured Oscillospiraceae bacterium | reverse complement strand
TCCCCTCCAAATGGGAGCCCAGCGAAGCGGGTCCCATTTGGGAGGCTGTCAAAAACGCTCGTTTTTGACAGCCTCAAATAAGGCGGGGAAAATTCCCCGCCTTATTCTTTAGAGGAACGTCTGCATCTGCCGGATGTTGGCGTTCTCGCAGTCCAGGAGCCGCTGGGACAGCACGCTGACCTGGGGGTCCGCGCCGTTGAACTGGTGCAGATCCTTGAGTCCCACGATCATGCCCCGGGTGTTGCCCTGGATCATCATGGCGGCCACCTTGGAGTCGGTGTTGCCGCTGGCGATCCGGGCCCGGACCATCATATTGGCCATGCCCTTCACGGCGGGCTCCACGTCCCGCAGATCCCAGCCCCGAGCAGTGGCGATGGCCTGGGCCTCCTGCTCGATGCCGTCGTACTCCCGAAGCTGGCTCTCCAGGGCCTTCCGCAGACCGGGCCGGACGGAGGCGTTAAGGACGCTTCGGATGCCCACCTGTCCCATCTGGGTGGTGGAGTGGATTGAGGATAGTAAGTCCTTGCTGTCTTTCATTTTCATCACCGATCATAGTATGGCCCCTGCCGCCGCTTTCATGCACACATTTTTTGCCGCCGTCATAAAATAAAGAATGAGACGAAACTCCGTGAAAAAGCGGACCTTGCGAACTCCGCTTTTTCCGGACCCGTTGTATGAGATTCTTAGAAAGGATGATTTTATGTGCGCGATCGCCGGAGCCGTCGGCCTGGAGCTGACGGAGGAGACCTGCCGGGCCATGCTGAAGACCATGGCCCGGCGTGGGCCGGACGGGCAGGGCGTCTATCAGCACGGGCCCTGCGTGCTGCTCCACACCCGTCTGGCCATCATTGACCCAGCGGGGGGAAAGCAGCCCATGGAGATCACCTTCGGCGGCAGGACCTACGCCCTGGTCTATAACGGGGAGCTGTACAACACCTACGAGCTCCGCCGGGATCTGGAGCGTGCCGGCCACGAGTTTTATACCCATTCCGACACGGAAGTCGTCCTCCGCTCCTACATCGAGTGGGGCGAAAGCTGCCTGGACCGGTTCAACGGCATTTTCGCCTTCGCGGTCTGGGAGGAGGAGGAAAACCGCCTCTTTCTGGCCCGGGACCGGATGGGCGTGAAGCCCCTGTTCTTTAAGCGCCACGAGGGCGGGCTCCTCTTTGCCTCGGAGATCAAGACCATCCTCGCCTATCCGACGGTGAAGCCGGAGCTGGACGCCCAGGGCGCGGCGGAGATCCTGCTCCTCGGTCCCGGCCGGACCCCCGGCTGCGGCGTCTTCCGGGACATGGAGGAATTGGAACCGGGCGACTATGCGTATTATGGGAATCAAAAGCTCACCGTCCGCTCCTATTTCCGCCTCCGGGACCGGGAGCATACCGAGTCCTTCCCGGAGACCGCAGACCACGTCCGGAGTCTGGTCCTGGACGCGGTGAAGCGGCAGATGGTCTCCGATGTGCCCATCGGCACCTTCCTTTCGGGGGGCCTGGATTCCAGTCTGATCTCCTCCATCTGCGCCCGGGAAAAGGCCAGGGCAGGGGAGCGGCTCACCACCTTCTCCGTGGACTACGTGGATAATGACAAATACTTCACCCCCGGCAAGTTCCAGCCCAACTCCGACGATCACTACATCCACCTCATGGAACGTGCCCTGGGCCGGGAGAGCCTCTTTACCGTGGAGACCCCGGAGGACCTGGTGGGCGCTCTGGAGGACGCCACCCGGGCCCGGGACCTGCCAGGGATGGCGGACGTGGACTTTTCCCTCCTGGTGTTCTGCGGCAGTATTCGCAAGGAGGTCAAGGTGGCCCTCTCCGGGGAGTGCGCCGACGAGATCTTCGGCGGCTATCCCTGGTATCGGGACCCGGAGGTCCGTGCGGTGGACGGCTTCCCCTGGGCACAGAACACCAAGCGCCGGGTCCATTTTCTCCACCCCCGCTATGAGAACGAGCTGGACGGGGAGGCATACGTCCGTGCTCGCTATCTACAGACCCTCCGGGAAAGCGACATCCTTCCGACCGCCTCGCCGGAAGAGCGCCGCATGAAAGAGATGGTCAATCTCAACTACCGCTGGTTCATGCAGACGCTTCTGGACCGGAAGGACCGGATGAGTATGTACCACGGCCTGGAAGTCCGGGTGCCCTTCTGCGACTACCGGATCGCGGAGTATCTCTACGGCGTGCCCTGGGAGTTCAAGGACTACCAGAACCACGAAAAGGGCCTCCTGCGTCAGGCCATGACCGGTTATTTGCCGGAGGAGGTCCTCTGGCGGAAGAAGAGCCCCTATCCCAAGACCTACGACCCCAGGTATCTGGACCTGGTCAGCGACCGCCTCCGGGCCCTGCTGGCGGACCCCTCCGCGCCCATCTTCGGCCTGGTCCGGCGGGAGGCGCTGGAGGAGCTGCTCACCGCCGAGTATGCCTGGCCCTGGTACGGCCAGCTCATGAAGATCCCCCAGACCATCGCCTATATGCTGCAGATCGATTTCTGGCTCCGGGAGTATAAAATTATCCTGGTTTAGTACGATTCCCTCTGGAAAAACATGGACAAATGGAAACTCCTGTGATAAAATATTTCCATTACCGCCCGGTCCGCCGGAAAACAGAAAAAGGGGGATACACCCATGCGAAAGACAAAAATCATCTGCACCATCGGTCCCGCCAGTGAAAATGAGGAGATTTTGACCCAGATGTGTCTGGCGGGCATGAATGTGGCCCGGCTCAATTTCTCCCACGGCACCCATCCCGAGCATCAGAAGAAGATCGATCTCATCAAAAAGGTCCGGGAGAAGCTGGACCTTCCCATCGCCATCATGCTGGACACCAAGGGCCCCGAGTACCGGATCGGCACCTTTGCGGAGGGCTCCGTCACCCTCCAGGACGGGGACACCTTCACCTTCACCACCGATCCGGTGGAGGGGGACCGGACCCGGGTCAGCGTGAATTACAAGGATCTGATCAAGAATCTGACGGTGGGGGACCGGATCCTGGTCAACAACGGCCTGGTGATCTTCGAGGTCAAGGAGCTGACCGGCAGCAACGCCGTCTGCCAAGTGGTGGTGGGCGGCGTCCTCAGCAACCGCAAGAGTATGTGCTTCCCCAACAAGGTCATGACGGGACCCTACCTTTCCGAGCAGGACAAGGCGGATCTGCTCTTCGGCATTCGGAACGATGTGGACTTTGTGGCGGCCTCCTTCGTCTCCACCAAGCGGGATGTGGAGGAGCTGAAGGACTTCCTGGTGGCCAACGGCGGCGGGGATATCGACATCATCTCCAAGATCGAGAACCGCTCCGGCGTGGACAATGTGGAGGAGATCTGTGAGCTCAGCGACGGTATCATGATCGCCAGAGGCGACCTGGGCGTGGAGATCCCCTTTGTGGAGGTCCCGGCCATTCAGAAACTGCTGATCAACAAGTGCCGGATGCTGGGCAAGCGGGTCATCACCGCCACGGAGATGCTGGAATCCATGATCTATAATCCTCGCCCCACCCGCGCCGAGATCTCCGACGTGGCCAACGCGGTCTATGACGGAAGCTCCGCCATCATGCTCTCCGGTGAGTCCGCCGCGGGCAAGTACCCGGTGGAGGCAGTGCGGAACATGGCCCAGATCGCCGAGTACACCGAGGGCCACACCAGCTACCGCCACCGTTTCCTCACCTCCGAGTTCAAGATCCATAACAACCTTGACGCCATCTCCCACGCCACCTGCGCCATGGCCATCGACGTGAATGCCAAGGGCATTGTGGTCTGCTCCGTCTCGGGCCGGACGGCCATGATGGTCAGCCGGTTCCGCTGCCCGGTGGACATCATCGGCATGACCACCATCCCCAAGATCTGGCGGAAGCTGTCTCTGAGCTGGGGGGTGACGCCGGTGCTGTCGGAGGAGTTCACCTCCATGGACGTGATGTTCTACCATGCCGTGGCCAGCGCCAAGAAATTCCTCCACGTGAAGACAGGGGACAATGTGGTCCTCACCGGCGGGCCCATCAACGGCCGGACGGGCAACACCAACACCATCAAGGTAGAAAAAATATAAATCGTTAAAAAGTACCATCCGGCGCCTTTTGCCGGATGGGCTTCTTTTGTGGCAAATAGTGAGAAAAATCATTGAAAATTCGTGATTTTACCTATATGCAAATGGTGGACAGATGTGCTATAATAAGCATGGTTTTGGATAACGGGATAAGGAAAGGGGTGACCAAATGTTCCAGATCGGTGACAAGGTATTGTATGGGATTCACGGCATCTGTCAGATCAGCGCTCTTGAGACGCGGACACTTAATCGGAAACAAACGGAGTATTATGTGCTTGAGCCTCTGGAGCAGCCCGGCGCGCAGTACTACATCCCCACGCAGAACCAGGCGGCGGTCTCAAAGCTGAAGCCGATCCTGACCCAGTCGGAGCTGGAGGAGATACTCTCCTCCGACGCGGTGCGGCAGGACGCCTGGATCGCGGACGAGAACCAGCGGAAGCAGCGTTACAAGGACATGATCGCCACAGGCGACCGTGCGGCCATGATGTGCATGATCCGTGCGCTTTATGAGCACCGCCGGGTCCAGGAGGCGGCGGGGCGGAAGTTCCATCTGTGTGATGAGAATTTCCTCCGGGACGCGGAAAAGCTCCTGAGCTCAGAGGTCAGCCTGGTCATGAACATCCACCAGAATCAGGTGGGCGAGTACCTGATGGACAAGTTAAAAGCAATCGGCTGAAAAATATCGGCGCGGGTGAAGATCACCCGCGCCGGTATTTTCAGTTTTCCCTCGCTTTTTGGAAGGTGGAGCGTCTGATCGCCTCGAAGGTCTCGTCGGAGATGTCGTGCTCGATCTTGCAGGCGTCGGCGGCGGCGATCTTCGGATCGACCCCGAGGCTGGTGAACAGCGCCGTCAGGACCGTATGGCGGCTGTAGATCTTCTCCGCGATCTCCCGGCCGGAGGGGGTCAGGGTGATGAGATTGTCCTCATCCATCAAAATATAGCCCCCCGAGCGGAGCAGACCCATGGCGCGGCTGACGCTGGGCTTGGAGAAGCCCATTTGCTCCGCAATGTCCACGGAACGGACGGTCCCGCCCTTCTGAGACAGGATCAATATGGTCTCCAAATACATTTCTCCGGATTCTTGCAGCATGGCCATCCGCTCCTTTGTTAAAATTATTATAATATTACCACATTTTTCCCGAAAATGCAAGGTCTTGTATGTTGCAAAATAAAGAGGACAGTTGGCACAACATGTGGTATATTTGGCATTAAAATAGCACAATGTATTGCGATTTTGGATGTGGACTCCTTTCCCCGTGTTTTGGGCTTTCTCAAAATTTCTTATTTTGCTACTGAATTCTAGAACGATTTTTAATGCGGGCCTGAGTACATTTTACAAGGCCAGGGCTTTGGAATCCGGGGATCGAAAGGCTTGCTTTTTGGCATCTATTCGCAAATAACTTGCGGCGATTTCAAAGTTCTTTGACGGTCTCCGCCGGGGGCAAAGTCCCCGGTGCGCACGACTGCCGCCTGAGAGGCATTTTTTGCCAGGTACACGCCCTGGCAAAAAAGAATCAAAGTCGACTTGCCGTCCGCGGACGGCAAACTCTAAAAGGCTTTTTGACAAGCTTTCCGCCCGTATCCGGGCGGTTTTTTCATGCCGTCTATTGCGTTGGGCACCGGCACGGAAAGACCCGGCTCCCCGCCGGAATCCGCTTTTCTGCGGCCCCTTCCCCAGAAAAGCGAAAAATACGAAAGGAAGAAGAGTTTATGGGTAATCATGTAACCTGGAAGCGTATTTGCGCGGTGCTGTTGGCGGTTGTGCTGACGCTGGGTACCCTTCCGCTCCGTCCCGCCTACGCGGCCGGCGAGGAGCTGGAAAACCTGCCGTTCGTCCCCTCCGACATTACCCCGGATCTCCGTCTGCCGGAGGCTTCCCTGATCGACCGCTCCGACAGCGGCGAGGATTCGACTTCCGTCCCGGAACCGAACGCGGAAGATGTGGTCCGCGTGTCGATCGTCCTGGACGAGGCATCCACCATCGCGGCTGGATACGCCATTGACACCATCGCGGTGGACCCCAGCGCGGTGAGCTATCGGAACGGGCTCCTGTCCACCCAGGACACGGTTCAGAGCAAGATCGAGCAGGACGCGCTGGACGGTAAGCGCCTGGACGTGGTCTGGAACCTGACCCTGGCCGCCAATATCATCTCTGCCAACGTGGAGTATGGCAAGGTGGAGGCCATCAAGGCGATCCGGGGCGTCAAGGACGTTTTCGTGGAAACCAAGTATTCCCCCATGGAAACCACCACACCGCAGTCCCTGGACCCCAATATGAGCACCTCCTCCCAGATGATCGGCTCCGCCCCCGCCTATGCCAGCGGCTATACCGGCGCGGGCAGCCGGGTGGCCATCATCGACACCGGCATTGACTCCGACCATCAGCTCTTTGCCGAGGACAGCTTTCTCTACTCCCTGGGCCTGAACGCCCAGCGGAAGCAGATGGATTCGAGCGCCTACATAGACGCCCTGGACCTGCTGGACGACGAGGAGCTATCGGGCGTGCTGAGTCAGCTCCACGTGAAGGATGGCATCACCGCCGCCGACCTGAGCCTTTCGGCCAAGGTGCCCTTCGCCTATAACTATGTGGACGAAAATCTGGATGTTACCCACGACAACGACACCCAGGGGGAGCACGGCTCTCACGTCTCCGGCATCGCGGCGGCCAACGCCTACCTCAAGACCGGCGACGGCTACGCCCTGTCCCTGGACGAAGTGATGACCCAGGGCGTCGCGCCGGATGCCCAGATCCTCACCATGAAGGTTTTTGGAACTGGGGGGGGTGCCTATGATTCTGACTATATGGCCGCCATAGAGGACGCCATTGTCCTGGGCGCCGACGCCATCAACCTGTCCCTGGGCTCCTCCCTGGCGGGCTTCGGCCACAATGACACCTATCAGGCCATTATGGACAGCCTTTCCGAGAGCCTGTCCGTCGTGACCATTTCCGCCGGCAACAACGGCTCCTGGACCGACGGGCTGACCAACGGCACCCTGTATGGCCAGGATATCAACTTCCACACCGGTGGCTCCCCCGGCACCTACAGCAACGCCCTGACCGTGGCCTCCGTGGACAACGTGGGCTACACCGACGCCTACCTGCAGTTCGGTAACGCCATCATATACTGGTACGAGAGCCTGGGTTACGGCAACGAGAGTATGCAGACCGTGACTGGCGACCAGGGATTTGTCTACCTGGCGGGGCCGGAGGGCCTGGAAAAATGGGTCGGCTTCGGCCAGGAACATGAGTTCAACGCCCTGAAAGACGTTGTCGCCGGCAAAATCGTGTTCCTAAACCGGGGCGACATCGACTTTGCCACGAAGGCCAATAACGCCGCCGCCGCCGGAGCCAAGGCGCTGGTGGTGATCAACAGTGAGCCGGGCATACTCATGATGGACCTGACCGGCTACGAGTACACCATGCCTGTGGTCTCCCTGTCCCAGGAGGACGGTGCGCTGCTGTGGAGCCTCATCGGCGAGGCGGACAAGCACGTCATTGAGTACGAGTACGACTATTATGGCTCACCGGCGACCGAGACCCTGCCCTATGCCACCGGCACCATCCAGGTCCATATGCCCGCCCCACAGATCGTCACGGACAAGTACATCATGAGCGAATTCAGCTCTTGGGGCATTCCCGGCACTCTGAAGATGAAGCCGGAGATCACCGCCCCCGGCGGCAACATCTACTCCATCAACGGCGCCATCAGCGGCGGCGAGGGCTATGAGAATATGTCCGGCACCTCCATGGCCGCGCCTCAGGTGGCCGGCATGACCGCGGTCCTGGCCCAGTACGTCCGGGAGAACGACCTGGCTGCCAAGACCGGCCAGAGCGAGCGGACGCTGATCCAGAGCCTGCTGATGTCCACCGCTGTGCCCATCGTGGAGGACTACGAGGGGAACGTCAACAGCGCGGGCATGAGCGCCTATTACTACTCCGTCTTGCAGCAGGGCGCGGGCCTTGGCAACGTGGGCGCCGCGGCCATGGCACAGTCCTACATTCTAATGGGCGCCGACGCCAACGACGACTATGCCGACGGCAAGGTGAAGGTGGAGCTGGGGGACGATCCCGGCAAGACCGGCAGCTACAGCTACAGCTTCACTCTGAACAATATAAGCGGCGCGGAGAACAGCTACAGCCTGTCCACCGACCTGTTCACCCAGGACCTGACGGAGAGCGGCGGCTATCTCTGGCTGAACAAATGGACCACGCCGCTGATTGCCAGCGTGGAATACTACGTGAACGGCGAAAAGCTGGAAACCAAGCCTGCCCAGGCCCATGACGTGGACCTGGACGGCGATACCGACGCCGACGACGCCCAGGCGCTGCTGGACTACATCGTAGGCGTCCGGTCCGGGGATGACCTGGACCTGCCCGCCGGCGATCTGGACGGCGACAAGAAGTACACCAGCTACGACGCCCACCTGATCCTGGCCTGCCTGGACACCCAGCTCACCGTGCCGGCCAACGGCTCGCTGAACATCCGGGTGGACATCCAGCTCAAGGACGCCCGTCTGGATCAGTATGTGGACGGGGCCTATGTGGAGGGCTTCACTTATGTCCGGTCTCTGGCCTCCTCCGAGGGTGGGCTGGACGTGACCCACTCCATCCCCATCCTGGGCTTCTACGGAAACTGGTCCCAGCCGGCCATGTTTGACCACGTGGGCCTGCGGGAGTACCTGTACGGCACGGACGAGGTGCCTGACTCCTATATGCCCGGCTATACCTACGGCCTGGGCGGTCTGGTTTCCAACTTCCTGATCTACCAGGACGGCGATGGTGAATACCTGCCCGTGATGGGCAACCCCTACGAGGTGGAGGAGACTTACCCGGAGGAGAAGGCCGCCATCCGCAGCACCGATGTCCTGGCGGAGTATGACTTCGCCCTGATCCGGAACGCCTCGGACATGGCGCTGGTCGTCACCGATGGCAGCGGCAAGGTCCTGACCGTCGACGCCCCCTACTGGGATACCTACGCCCCGGTTTATCTGTACGATGAATCCGCAGGAGATTATTACTGGAGCCGCACGGACTATCCCTATCCCTGTGAGATCGTGCCCGCTGAGCTGGGCCTGAGCAACGGCGACGCCTTCTCCGTCAGCCTGGTGGCGGTGCCGGAGTACTACAGCGGCGTGGAACACCTGACCGCCAGCCAGATCGCGGACCTGGTTTCTGCGGGCACGCTGGGCGACGGCGCCTACCTGACCACCAAGCTCCACATCGATGACGTGGCGCCGGAAGTGATCAAGACCGAGAAGAACGCCGACGGCGATCTGATCTGCACAGTGAAAGACGATCAGTACATCGCTTATGTGGCGGTGCTGAGCCGCAGCGGCGTGCGTACCTTCTATCAGGCGGTGCCCGGCTCCGGCAAGGGTGAGACGTATCAGTTCACCGTGCCCGCCGAGGACCTGGCTACCGCCGGCAAGTACTGCATGGTGATGGTGGCCGACTATGCCCAGAACGAGAACGCCGTCCTAGTGAATTACGACGGCGAAGAGGACAACGGTGCCGGCGGTATCTTCGGCTTCACCGAGTACATTCAGGACGCCAACAAAAACGGTAGTTGGGTCCGGATCGACCCGGAGACGGTTGCCTACAAACGTGACAACCCTGTCGGTCTGACGCCGGTGAACGTGGCCCCCATGGGCGCCCAGAGCGCCGACTATGTGGACGGCTATGTGTTCTTCGCGGGCTATGATGGCATCGTCTATGCCGCGCCCCAGGTGGAGCTGGACTATGCCACACCCGTGGCCACCCTGCCCGAAGAGGTGGGCGACCCCTGGGCCATGGCCTACTATGACGGCAGTCTCTACATCATGGGCTCCTACTGCGAGCTGTTCAAGGTCAATCCGCTCACCGGCCTGGTGGAGTATGTCTGCTTTGTGGATGCCACCGCTTCCTCGCTGACCACCATGACCGTGGACGATGAGGGCACCTTCTACGCCCTGGATTACAACGGCACGCTCCACACCTGGACCCTGCCCAAGAACGGGGAGGAGGAGGTTTCCTCGGAGGAGGTCAGCCTCTCCGGTAAATTCATCGGCAACGATGGCTACGACACCTATGATATGGCTTATTCCATCGCCTGGGACCATGAAAACGATGTGCTCTACGCCGCCGGCGGCTACCTCTGGAAAATCGATGTGAAGGCCAGCGAGATCACCCCGGAGCTGACGAACAAGGACGCGGACAACTACTACGCCTCTAAGCTGCCGGACACCTACGGACTCTACATCGTTCCCACCACGGTGGACGGTGAGAGCCAGTTCGATCCCACCAACAAGGTGGAGGGCATCACCCTGTCCAAGACCGCTCTGACCCTTTACACGGGCAACACCGTTACATTGGAGGCGGAGCTGACCCCCTGGAACCTGGCCAACAAGGACGTCACCTGGACCAGCTCGGAAACCACCGTTGCCACCGTGGACGGCGGCAAGGTCACGGGCCTGGCGGAAGGTACCGCCACCATCACAGCCGCCTCTGTGGCCGATCCCACCAAGACTGCCGAGTGTGTGGTCACGGTCAAGGCCATGCCCTCCGTAGAGCTCAACGGCTTTGTGTGGGCGGACTACCCCGAGCAGCACTGGGCCAGCTTCAATCTGAACGACACCGCTAGCTGGCAGTCCATCAGCGCCCAGTCTGGGGCGGACTACTACGCCGGCGCCCTGTCGAACGGCAAGCTCTATGTCCATGACACGGAAAGCCTCTACGAGGTAGACCCCGCCACCTTCACGGCGAAGAAGCTGAGCGACTTCTACTATGACCCCGCCGCCTACGGTGTCTCCTTTGGCGTGTTCTCCGACGCGGCGCCCTGCCCGGCTTTCCCCGACGGCACCAGCCTGGGCAGCGACCTGGTGGCGTTGTCCTACCTGGGCACCCTGGTGGAGTTGGTGAACTTCGACAACTTGGAAGATCCAATTGCCTGGCAGCTCGTTGATGAAAATAGCAACTACCTCTTGGGTGCGCCCATGGTGGGCATTGCTTTCCTGGGCCAGGACAGCTATCAACCCTACGCCAACTATGCTAACTACTACGCCGTGATCACCGAGGCCGGTGATATCTATGAGATCGTGCTCTCCGCCTATGACTTGAATGCGGATGGCAAAATCGACAATGTGATCAACTATGACGACGTTCCTCTGTGCAGCACCGGCATCGACCTGACCGGCGCCAGCGAGATCACCGAGGGTGAGGGCGCCACGGATGTGAGCGTCTCCCTGATTTACGATGCGGAAAGCGGCAACCTGATCCTGTCCGCCTACACCGGCGGCAACGCCAACGGCTCTACGGCTTACCTGTATCTGCTGGAAATGAATGAGGACGGCACGGTGAACGTGGCCCGGAGCAACGGCTTTGGCGCCGATGTGTGTCCTGTCACTGCACTGTATCAGGGCGGCGCCGCGGCAGCCAGCCTGCCCAACTGGGCAAGCCGGACGATTGAGGCTGAAATTGCCTCCGCCACCGCTTTGAACGCCCAAAATGTGGTTTCCGTCGCCAAGGCGGATGCCCCGGAGCAGGGCGTGTATACCGGCACCCTGAACAGCATCTCCACCACCAGCCCCGTTGCCCCCACCGCCACTGTCGGCAAGCAGGTGCAGCTTGTGAACACCGAGGACAACACCGTGACCATCGGGATCTACGCCATCGACTCTACGAACGGCTTGTTTACCGTGGACTATGACGAGACGATCCTGACGCTGAAGAGCGTAGAGGGCAACACCGCTTACTACGCCTACAACGCCGAGACGGCCGGCACGGTCCTGTTTGACTGCGCCTCTATTGTGGAGCTCAACCAGCAAATTGCGACGCTGGTATTCTCCTACGCCGAGGAGAACGAGGCCAATCTGAGCACCACCGTCACCATCACCACCCTGGAGGACGGCCCCGCGCTGGACAAGAATGAGCCGGAAACCGTGACGATACGGCCGCCGGAGGTCTACCATCTGGATCTGCAGGCGGAGCACGGCACCATCACCGGCCCCGAAGCCGCCACTGAGGGGCAGGACCTGGTTCTGACGCTCCAGCCCGCGCCTGGCTTCACCCTGCCCCGCAGCGCGGCGGACATTGTCATCACCGTGGGCGGCGTGCGGCTCAGCACCGGCGATTTCATCTACAACCCGCTTACCGGCACGGTGACGATCCCTGCCGAGTGGATCACCGGCGAGGTGACTGTGGCGGTGACATTCCCGCTGGTATTCCTGCCGAGTGTGGATCCCACCGATCCGGGGACGCAGCCCGGCGGCACCGGAACGACTCCCACCAACCCCGGCACCGCGACGCCCGGTACCGCTGGCAGCTCCAGCGACACCCCCAAGACCGGCGACGAGGCTCCGATTCTCCTGTGGGCCGGTCTGGCGCTGGCCTCTCTGGCCGCTGGCGCGTATCTGCTTGTGGAGCGAAAGCGCTTCTTCTAAGCCGCTTATGCGCGATACCCGGTAAAATCAAATAAGCGACCCCTGCAAGGGCGGACGTTTCCGTCCCTTGCAGGGGTACATTTTTTCCGGGGGAGGGGAACGGCGGAACGGTTTCGTTGACAAGGGAATTGGGGCCTTGCCCCAAACCCCATTTCAGGACCTTTTGAAAAAAGTCCCCGAAAAACCGCAAAAGCTTTTTTCTGCCAGCCCTGAGGCGGTGTCCCGCACGATTTGAGATGCCGCCGCTGATTCAATTTTACAATAACCACCAAATACAACCATAATTTTAACATTTATCTGATATTCTATTTGAAAAGTAGGGGGGAGGGGGTATGTTCCGAATTTTGGTGGTGGAGGACGCCATATATTGTGGCTGAAAAAGAAGCCTGATAACGCAACCCCGATTTTCATGCGGAGAGCAATGTGAACAGATTGTGGTTAGTTAAAGCTAACTATTTTGGAAGGAATCGCCAAAGTTTTTTGGCAGGCCCTTTTTCCGTTGACAAATGGAATTTGACGAATTATAATATCCACGGTTAGCGAAAGCTAATCAATATTGCAGACCAGTGGTTAGCTTTCGCTAATTCCTGGCGGAGAGGATGGTCTTATATGCTGCCTCTGTCCCTGGCCCAGGTGGGCAAGGAAGCGGTCATTCACCGGGTAAGCGGAAATCCGGAGATCAAAAAACACCTGGAGGATATGGGCTTCGTGGCCGGAGGCCGGGTGACCGTGGTCAGCGAAATGGGAGGGAACCTGATCGTCGCGGTGAAGGACTCCCGGGTGGCCGTCAGCCGGGAAATGGCTCAGAAAATACTGGTCATGTAGAAGGAAGGAGAACAGGTATGACACTGAAAGACGCCAAAATCGATCAGACCGTGAAGGTCCTCCGTCTCAACGGCGAGGGGGCGGTCAAACGCCGGATCATGGACATGGGCATCACCAAGGGCGTGGAGATCTACGTCCGAAAGGTCGCGCCCCTGGGGGACCCGATGGAGGTCACCGTCCGGGGCTACGAGCTGTCCATCCGCAAGGCGGACGCGGAACGGATCGATGTGGAATGATTTTTGGCCAAAAGTTAGCGTTTGCTAACGAATAAAGGAGGAAGCCAAACTATGGAACTGAAAATTGCCCTGGCGGGCAACCCCAACTGCGGCAAGACCACACTGTTCAACGCCCTCACCGGTGCGAATCAGTATGTGGGCAACTGGCCCGGCGTCACCGTGGAGAAGAAGGAGGGCAAGCTCAAAAAGCATGAGGGCGTGACAATCATGGACCTGCCCGGTATCTACTCCCTGTCCCCCTACACGCTGGAGGAAGTGGTGGCCCGGAACTACCTGATCGGAGAGCGGCCCGACGCCATTTTGAACCTGGTGGACGGCACCAATCTGGAGCGGAACCTGTACCTGACCACCCAGCTCACGGAGCTGGGCATCCCCGTGGTGGTGGCCATCAATATGATGGACCTGGTGAAGAAAAGCGGGGACAAGATCGATCTGAAAGAGCTGTCCCGACAGCTTGGATGCCCGGTGCTGGAGATCTCCGCCCTGAAGGGCGACGGCATCGACGCGGCCGCTGAAGCGGCGGTGAAGGCCGCCCAGGGCGGCGTGACCGTGCCTCAGCACACTTTCTCCGGGGTGGTGGAGCACGCGCTGGCCCACATCGAAGAGGCCGCCGTCCACGGTCTGCCCGAGGAGCAGCAGCGCTGGTACGCCATCAAGATCTTCGAGCGGGACCAGAAGGTCCTGGAGCAGCTCAAGCTCTCCGACACTGTGGTCAAGCACATAGAGACCGACATCCAGGCCGCTGAGAAGGAGCTGGACGACGACGCCGAGGCCATCATCACCAACGAGCGGTATGTGTACATCGCGGAGGTGCTTCGGGGCTGCTATAAGAAAAAGAGCGGGAAAAAAATGACCACCTCCGACCGGGTGGACCAGATCGTCACCAACCGGGTGCTGGCCCTGCCCATTTTCTTCGTGGTCATGTTCCTGATCT
>CANQQO010000049.1 GCA_947625965.1 uncultured Oscillospiraceae bacterium | reverse complement strand
GAGACGGTCTACATCGTCAAGCTGGGAGACACCCTCTCCGGCATCGCCGCCAAGTACGGCACCACCTACCAGGCCCTTGCCGCCTACAACGGCCTCAGCAATCCCAACCTGATCCACGTCGGCCAGCAGATCCGCATTCCCGGCGCCGGCGCTAAGACCTGGTGCAAGGGCGACAAGGTCCGGGTCGCCAAGGGCGCCAAGACCTACACCGGCGGCAGTCTTGCCTCCTGGGTCTACAGCACCGATTTTACGGTCATTCAGGCAGACGACGACCGGGTGGTCATCGGTATCAACGGCCAGGTCACGGCGGCAATGCACGCCAAGGACCTGATCCAGGGTTAGGAGGGCAGATATGGAAAGTGTGATTCGCTTAGTCGTCGGTCTGGTGCTGCTGGTGGTCGCCAACGTGGTCCTGGGCAGCCTCGACGCTATGTTCGCCGGGACCTTCGATTGGAAGCGTTTTTGGAAAGGTGTCATGAAGGGCGCGGTCGCCGCCGCCTGCTTTGCCGGGTTTTACGCCGCTGGACGGTTGAATCCCACCATCGTGGCTATTGACCTGGGCGGCGAGTCCATCAACCTGGCCACCGCCGCCAACGCCTCCATGGTAGCTGCCTACGCCCTGTACGCCAAGGAGGTCTTCACCAAATTAACCGGTTTGATCCTCTCCCACACCGATGACCCCGCCGCCTCCGAGGGAACGTCCTCGGATTCCCATGATGATTCCAAGGACGGGGAAGGAGATCCCCCGGAATCTTCCGAGGGAGAAGACGATCCCCAGACAGACAGCGAATAAGGCACAGCAAAAGGCCGGAGGCATCAGCCTCCGGCCTTTTCACTTTTTTGCGAACTGCACCGCCGCCATCAGCAACCCCCGATAGAAGTACACCGTGCAACGGTTCAAATTCGCGCCGTTTGGTACGCCAGAAGGGACTCGAACCCCCGACCTACTGATTCGTAGTCAGTCACTCTATCCAACTGAGCTACTGGCGCGTGACACTTTTCGTGCCCGAATATAGTAGCATACTCGGCTGAAAAATGCAAGTCTTTTTTTCAAAAATTATAAATTGGAATATCCCATCAGGGAAATATCCACTGCCCGGGCGGCTTCCCGGCCTTCCCGGATGGCCCAGACCACCAGGGATTGGCCCCGCCGCATATCCCCGGCGGCAAAGATGCGGGGCTGGGAGGTTTGATAGTCCTGGGCAGCTACATTACCCCGGCCGTCCAGCGCAACGCCGAAGGCTTCCGCCACGCTTCTCTGGCAGCCCAGGAAGCCCGCCGCGATGAGGACCGTCCCGCAGGGGATCTCCCGCTCCGAGCCCGGCACCGGCACCATGCTGGTCCGGCCTGTGGCCGGGTCCCTATGAGGCTCCAGACTCACCAGGCGGAGCCGCCGGACCTTCCCCCGGCTGTCGCCCAGGAAAGACTGGACCGTGGTCTGGTAGATCCGGGGATCGCGGCCGAATTTGGCGATGGCTTCCTCCTGGCCGTAGTCCGTCTTCTTGACCCGGGGCCACTGGGGCCAGGGATTGTTTTCCGCCCGGGTCTCCGGGGGGCAGGGCATCATTTCCAACTGGGTCACCGATCGGCAGCCCAGACGAATGGCGGTGCCTACGCAGTCGTTGCCTGTGTCGCCGCCGCCGATGACCACCACGTGCTTGCCCCGGACCTGGGGGAACTTCCTGTCCTTGAGCTGGGAGTCCAGGAGGCTCTTGGTGACGGCGGAGAGGAAGTCCACCGCGAAGTAGATCCCCCCCAGCTCCCGGCCCGGGGCGGAGATGTCCCGGGGCTGGGAGGCCCCGCAGCACAGCAGGACCCGATCGTATTGGGCCAGGAGGGACTCGGCCGTCAGATCTTTTCCCGCCTCGGCGTTGGGGACGAAGCGGACTCCCTCCGCCTCCATCAGGGCGATCCGGCGGTCCAGGACCGACTTATCCAGCTTCATGTTGGGGATGCCGTAGCGGAGCAGACCGCCGATCCGGTCCCGGCGCTCGTAGACCGTCACCGAGTGGCCCCGGCGGTTGAGGGACATGGCCGCCGCCAGGCCAGAGGGGCCGGAGCCGATGACTGCCACCTTTTTCCCCGTCCGCAGGGCGGGGACCTGGGGGGTGACCCAGCCGTTCCGGAAGGCGGTCTCGATGATGGCTCCCTCGTTTTCCCGGGTGGACACCGGGTCCCCGTTGAGGCCGCAGGTGCAGGCCGCCTCGCAGAGGGCCGGACAGACCCGACAGGTGAACTCGGGGAAGCTGTGGGTCTTTTCCAGCCGCTCGTAGGCCTTCCGCCAGTTGCCCAGGTACACCAGGTCGTTCCACTCCGGGCACAGATTGTGCAGCGGGCACCCGGAGACCATGCCGCCCAGCATCTCTCCCGCCTGGCAGAAGGGCACGCCGCAGTCCATGCACCGCCCCGCCTGCCGCCGCTGCCGGGCGGGGGACAGGGGAGTGTGAAATTCGTCAAAATTCGCGATCCGTTCCAGGGGCCCGGCCACGGGGCCGGTCTCCCGGGGGTCTTCCATAAAACCAGTGGGTTTTCCCATGCCTGTACGCCTCCTAACCCGCCGAAAGCCGCCGCTTGTACTCGATCGGGATGATCTTCTTAAATTTGGGGATGTAGCTCTCGAAATCGGCCAGGATGGCCCGGGCCTTTTCCGAGCCGGTCTCCTCCGTGTGGCGCGTGAGCATGGCCCGGAGGGCCTGGATGTCCTGCTCCTCTTCCAGCTTTTCAATGAGGACCATGGCTTTGTTCAGATTCCGGTAGAGCCGGTTTTCCTCGTCCAGGACGTAGGCCACGCCCCCGGACATCCCGGCGGCGAAATTGCTGCCGGTCTTTCCCAAAACGGCTACCCGTCCGCCGGTCATGTATTCGCAGCCGTGGTCCCCCACGCCCTCCACCACCGCCGTGGCGCCGGAGTTGCGGACGCAGAACCGCTCTCCGGCCACGCCGGAGATGTACGCCTCGCCGGAGGTGGCGCCATAGAGGGCCACGTTGCCGATGATGATGTTCTCGCTGGCGGGGAATTGGGCCGTCCTGGGAGGACGGACCGTGAGCTTGCCGCCGGAGAGGCCCTTGCCGAAGTAGTCGTTGGCATCCCCCTCCAGCCGGAGGGTGACGCCTTTGGGCAGAAATGCGCCAAAGCTCTGGCCTCCGGCCCCGGTGCAGCGGAGGACATAGGTGTCCGGGGCCAGGCTGGCGCCAAACCGGCGGGTGACCTCCGACCCAAAGAGGGTGGCGAAGGTCCGGTCCGTGTTTCGGACGGCCACGTCCAGCTCACCCGGCTCTCCGGTCTCCAGCTTTTTGCCCAGGGCGGAGAGGAGGAGGGAGCAGTCCTTGGTCCTTTCCAGTCCGAAGTCGTAGACGGCCGCGGGGTCGAATTTGCCCTTTTCCGCGTGGGCGTAACCGTCGTAGAGGATGGCGCTCAGATCCAGGGGGCTGCCGGGCTTCTGCCGCAGCAGGTCCGCCCGGCCCACCATCTCGTCCACGGTGCGAAGACCCAGTCTGGCCATGTATTCCCGCAGCTCCCGGGCGATGAAGCGCATGAAATTCTCCACATATTCCGGCTTCCCGGCGAACCGCTTCCGCAGCTCCGGGTTCTGGGTGGCGATGCCCACGGGGCAGGTATCCTGATTGCACTGGCGCATCATCACGCAGCCCATGGTGACCAGGGGCGCCGTGGCGAAGCCGAATTCCTCCGCCCCCAGCAGGGCCGCGATGGCCACGTCCCGGCCGGACATGAGCTTGCCGTCGGTTTCCAGGCGGACCCGGTTCCGCAGGCCGTTTTGCAGGAGGGTCTGATGGGTCTCCGCCAGGCCCAGCTCCCAGGGCAGGCCGGCGTTGTGGATGGAGCTTCTGGGGGCCGCGCCGGTGCCGCCGTCGTAGCCGGAGATCAGGATCACCTGGGCCCCGGCCTTGGCCACCCCCGCCGCCACGGTGCCCACCCCCGCCTCGCTGACCAGCTTCACGGAGATGCGGGCCCGGCTGTTGGCGTTTTTCAGGTCGTAGATCAATTGGGCCAGATCCTCGATGGAGTAGATGTCATGATGGGGCGGCGGGGAGATCAGGCTGACCCCGGGGGTGGAGTACCGGGTCCGGGCGATCCAGGGGTAGACCTTGGCCCCTGGCAGGTGGCCGCCCTCGCCGGGCTTGGCGCCCTGGGCCATTTTGATCTGGATCTCCTCGGCGCTGACCAGGTATTCCGAGGTGACGCCGAACCGGCCCGAGGCCACCTGCTTGATCTTGGAGCAGAGCAGGGGATCTCCCAGGCGCTCGGGGCTCTCGCCGCCCTCGCCGGTGTTGGAGCGGCCGTGGATCCGATTCATGGCGATGGCCAGAGTCTCATGGGCCTCCTGGGAGATGGAGCCGTAGCTCATGGCGCCGGTCTTGAACCGGCGGACGATGCTCTCCTCGCTCTCCACCTCCTCCAGGGGCACCCCCTGGTCCGGGAAGTTGAATTCCATCTCGCTTCGCAGATACCCGGTCCGCTCCTGGTCCACCAGGGTGGTGTACTGCTTGAACATCTCGTAGTCCCCCCGGCGGGTGGACTGCTGAAGCAGATGGATCACGGCGGGAGAGTACCGGTGGGACTCCCCCTGGCTCCGGCGCTGGTGAGCGCCCCGGGAGTCCAGGGTCAGGTCCGTGGTCAGGCCCAGGGGGTCGAAGGCCCGGGAATGCCGCCGGTCCACGTCCCGGGCAATGTCCTCCAGGGTGATGCCGCCCACCCGGCTGACGGTGCCGGCAAAGTATTTGTCAATGACGGAGGAGCAGATGCCCACCGCTTCAAAGATTTGCGCGCCTCGGTAGGAGTTGACGGTGGAGATGCCCATTTTGGAGGCGATCTTCACGATGCCCGCCACCACGCCCTGGCAGTAGTCGTTCGCGGCGGCGTAGTAGTCCTTGTCCAACATTCCGCTGTCCACCATTTCCCGGATGGTGGACAGGGCCAGGTAGGGATTCACCGCCGAGGCGCCGTAGCCCAGGAGGGCGGCGAAGTGATGAACGTCCCTCGGCTCCCCGGATTCCAGGATGATGGCCAGGGCCTGGCGCTTTTTCGTGCGGACCAGGTGCTGGTGGACGGCGGACACCGCCAGAAGGGAGGGAATGGCCACGTGGCTCTCGTCCACGCCCCGGTCGGAGAGGATCAGGAAGGTGGCCCCCGCCCGGTAGGCTTTGTCCACCTCCACGCACAGGTGGTCCAGGGCCCGGACCAGGGGCGTGCTCTTATAGTAGAGGATGGGCACCGTCTCCACCCGGAAGCCGGGGATGTTCATGGCCTTGATTTTCAGCAGGTCCGTGTTGGTGAGGATGGGGGTGGCCATTTCCAGGACGTGGCAGTTTTCCGGGGTCTCGGTGAGCAAATTTCCGTCCCGGCCGGCGTAGACCGCCGTGTCGGTGACGATGGTTTCCCGAATGGCGTCGATGGGGGGATTGGTCACCTGGGCGAAGAGCTGCTTGAAATAGTCGAAAAGGGGCCGGTCCTCCCTGTCCAGGGCCGCCAGCGGGGTGTCCACGCCCATGGAGGCGGTGTTTTCCGAGGCGCTGAGGGCCAAATTGCGGATGCCGTCCCGGTAGTCCTCATAGGTGTAGCCAAACGCCTTCTGGAGACGGGCAAGGGCCTCCCCGGTGGGCTCCTCCGGCTTCCGGTTGGGGATCTTCAGGGAGGAGAGCTTCACCAGGTTGCTGTCCAGCCACTCGCCGTAGGGGCGGGAGAGGGCATAGCGGTTTTTCAGCTCCTCGTCCTCCACGATCCGGCCCGCCGCCGTGTCGATGAGCAGCATCTTGCCGGGGCGGAGCCGGTCCTTCCGGAGGATGTTCTCCGGGTCCTCCTCCAGGACGCCCACCTCCGAGGAGAGGACCACATAGCCGTCCTTGGTGATGTAGAACCGGGAGGGCCGCAGGCCGTTCCGGTCCAGCACCGCCCCCAACTGGACCCCGTCGGAGAAGATGATGGAGGCGGGGCCGTCCCAGGGCTCCATCATGGTGGCGTAGTATTCATAGAAGTCCCGCTTTTCCCGGGAAATGGTGTCGTTGTGGGCGAAGGGCTCGGGAATGGTGATCATCACGGCCTTTGGCAGCTCCATGCCGCTCATCACCAGAAATTCCAGGGTGTTGTCCAGCATGGCGGAGTCGGACCCGGAGGTATTGATGACGGGGAAGATCTTGTCGGTCACGTCCCGGATGGCGTCGCAGACCATTGTCTCCTCCCGGGCCAGCATTTTATCCGCGTTGCCACGGATGGTGTTGATCTCCCCGTTGTGGACGATCATACGGTAGGGGTGGGCACGCTCCCAACTGGGGTTGGTGTTGGTGGAGAATCGGGAGTGGACCACGGCAATGGCGGAGGTCAGGTCCTCCTGCTGTAGGTCCAGGTAGAAGCTCCTGAGCTGCCGCACCAGGAACATTCCCTTATAGACAATGGTCCGGCTGGAAAGGGAACAGACGTAGCTGTTGTCGTTGCACTGTTCAAAGACCCGCCTCGCCAGGTACAGCCGCCGGTCAAATTCCAGTCCCTTTGCCAGGTCCCTGGGCTTGCCCACGAAGACCTGCTGGATCACAGGCATACAGGACCGGGCCCGCTCTCCCAAGATCTCCGGGGCCACGGGGACGCTCCGCCAGCCCAGAAAGGTCAGGCCCTCCTTTTCCAGGATGATCTGGAGCATCTTCTTGGCCTGGTTCCGGCGCAGCTCCTCCTGGGGGAAGAAGAACATACCCACGGCGTACTCCCCCTCCCCGGGCAGATCGATGCCGGCCTCCCGGCAGACCCGGGAAAAGAAGGGGTGGCAGACCTGCAAAAGCATTCCCACGCCGTCGCCGGTGGCGCCCTCGGCGTCCTTTCCGGCGCGGTGTTCCAGGTTTTCCACGATCCGAAGGGCGGACTTCACCGTCCGCCGGGTCTTGACGCCCTGGATATTCACGACCGCGCCGATCCCGCAGTTGTCATGCTCAAAATTTGCACGGTAAAGACCGTTTTCCTGCATTTTCGGCTCACAGCAGAAGCGTTCTCCCATTTTTCGGCCCATCCTTTCTTGGATTTCCAGCTATAAGAATACCCCCGCTCGGTGGAAAAGTAAAGAGAAAAGACGGGAATTTTTTCATTTTCTTCACTTTGAACACACGGCGGGGGCCGGGCGGGGGCGAATCTGTTCAATTTGAATAATGCAATTTTGGATTTTCAAACTTGCAAAAAAATGGGGGAATCCACCCGCTCTCCACCGCTGGCGAAAAACGGGGCCGTGAAAAGACGCCGCGTCCCCAGGCGTGCCCGGATGGGCGCGCCTGGGGACGCGGGAAACGCAATGTCTATTGGGAGAGCGGGAGATGGACGCCCGCTCAGGCGGACCCTTTTCGCGCGTAACGCCAAATTTCATATCGGATGCCGTTTTCCTCCCCGGCTTCCAGAAGCTCCCGTTTCTCCCAGGCGGGGTCCGCGTCCAGATCGGGGAAAAACACGTCGGATCCCGGCAGAGCGTGGATCTTCGTCACATAGGCCCCCCGGCAGTAGGGAAGCAGTTGGCGGTAGACGCTCGCCCCGCCGATGACGAAGACCCGCTCCCTTCCCGCCGCCTTTGCCGCCGCCTCCTCCGAACTGGGGCAGACCGACGCGCCGGGGATCTCCGCAACGCTCCGGGACAGCACAAGATGCTCCCGGCCGGGCAGGAGCTTTCCTCCGGGGAAGTCCTGGAGGGTCCGCCGGCCCACGATCACCGTGGCCCCGGCGGTGGCGCGGCGGAAAAATTTCCGGTCGGCGGACAGAGTTACGGGCTGGGTGCCGTCCCGGCCGATGCCCCAGTCGTCATACACCGCTACGATCGCATCCATACTCACACCGCCATGGGGATCTCGTAGGGGAAGTCGTGATACCGATACCCCTTGACCTGGAAGCTGTCTGTGGTGAAGGCGTAGAAGTCGGTGACGGAGGGGTCCACCGTGAACTCCGGCGCGGGATAGCCCTCCTTCTCCAGCATGGACTCCACCATGGGCACGTGGCGGTCGTAGATGTGGCAGTCCGCGATCACGTGGACCAGCTCCCCCGCCTCCAGGCCGGAGGCCCGGGCCATCATGTGCACCAGCACCGCGTACTGGACCACATTCCAGTTTCCGGCGGTGAGCATATCCTGGCTCCGCTGGTTCAAAATGGCGTTGAGGGTGTTGCCGGAGACGTTGAAGGTCATGGAGTAGGCGCAGGGATAGAGGTTCATCTCGTGCAGGTCCTGGAAATTGTACAGGCTGGTCAGGATCCGCCGGGAGGCGGGGTTGTGCTTTAGGTCGTAGAGCACCCGATCCACCTGGTCGAATTCCCCCTCGGGGAATTGATATTTAATGCCCAACTGGTAGCCGTAGGCTTTGCCGATGGTGCCGTCGGGGCCGGCCCACTCGTCCCAGACGTGACTGTGAAGGTCCGCGATCCGGTTGGACTTCTTCTGCCAGATCCACAGCAGCTCGTCCACGGCGCTCTTCCAGTAGGTCCGGCGGAGGGTCAGGAGGGGGAATTCCGCTTTCAGATCATAGCGATTCACCACCCCGAATTTCTTGATGGTGTGAGCGGGGGCCCCGTCGGACCACCGGGGGCGCACTTCCCGGTCCGTGTCCCAGACCCCGTTTTTCAGAATGTCCAGACAGGTCGCCCGGTAAATTTCATCCGCCTTGCTCATGGCAACTGCCTCCTATGGATTTTTCCTTAGTATAACATATCCCCTCGAAATTTCCAATAGGTCTTGCGTTTTTTCCGGGGGTTTTGTATAATGAGAAAAAGGATGTGACGCTATGAAGACCAAGTCCAAGGGACTCTCCCAGGAGGGCCTGAAGCTCATCGCCTGCCTAACCATGCTCCTGGACCACATCGGGGCCACGATCCTGCCCAGCACGACGCTGCGGATCATCGGGCGGATCGCTTTTCCCATCTATTGCTTCCTCCTGGCCGAGGGGGTGCATTACACCCGCCATCCGGCCCGGTACGGGCTCCGGCTGGCCATCGGCATGGTCCTGTCCGAGCTGCCCTTCGACCTGCTGTTCTATGGCCGCTGGACCTGGGAGCACCAGAGCGTCATGGTGACGCTGCTGCTGGCCTTCGGCATGGCCCTGGCGGTGAAAAACACCAAAAGCTGGCCGGTCAAGGTCCTCGCCATCGCGGCGGCGGCCATTCTGGCGAGGCTGCTGCGGACCGACTATGGCGGCTTCGGCGTCCTGGTGGCGGCGCTGTTCGTCCTGACCCGGGACAGCGAGTACCGGCTGATCTATCAGGCGGTGGGGCTGCCGGCCCTGGCCCTGCTCACCGGCCAGATGATGATCGAGCTGTTTTACGTGGGGGCCGTGATCCCCATTGCTTTCTACGAGGGCCGGAAGGCCACCTCCAACAAGGCCGTCCAGTGGGCGTTTTATCTGTTCTATCCGGTCCATCTGACGGCGCTGTGGCTGATCGTCCAGTGCTTGACCCAATTTTTCCCAATTTCCCTCTTGTAAAACGGGAAAAAATGGCGTATACTTTAGAAAAGTTTTTGAAAAAGAGAGGTATTTGCTATGGATTTGGTATCGGTCCGCGACCTGTACCGGGACGCGGGGGCCTACGCGGGAAAGACCGTCCGGGTAGGCGGATGGGTCCGCTCCATCCGGGCCAGTAAACAGTTTGGCTTCATCGTGCTCTCCGACGGGACCTTCTTCAACCCCGTCCAGGTGGTATATCACGACACCCTGGAAAACTTCCAGGCCATCTCCAAGACCAACGTGGGCGCGGCTCTGATCGTGGAGGGGGAACTGGTCCTGACCCCCGAGGCCAAGCAGCCCTTTGAAATTCAAGCGACGGACGTGACCGTGGAGGGCCCCTCCGCCCCGGATTATCCGTTACAGAAGAAGCGCCACACCCTGGAATATCTGCGGACCATGACCCACCTGCGGCCCCGGACCAACACCTTCCAGGCGGTCTTCCGGGTCCGGAGCCTCATCGCCTACGCCATCCACCGGTTCTTCCAGGAGCGGGGCTTTGTCTATGTCCACACGCCCCTCATCACCGGCTCCGACTGCGAGGGCGCGGGGGAGATGTTCCAGGTGACCACCCTGGACCTGGCCGACCCGCCCCGGACCGAGGACGGGGCCGTGGATTACCGTCGGGATTTCTTCGGCAAGCCCACCAATCTGACCGTCTCGGGCCAGTTGAACGGCGAGACCTTCGCCATGGCTTTCAAGAATATCTATACCTTCGGCCCCACCTTCCGGGCGGAGAACTCCAACACCACCCGCCACGCCGCCGAATTCTGGATGATCGAGCCGGAGATCGCTTTCGCAGACCTGTCCGACGACATGGCTCTGGCGGAGGATATGCTGAAATACATCATCTCCTACGTCCTGGAGGAGGCGCCGGAGGAGATGGCTTTCTTCAACCAATTCGTGGACAAGGGCCTCTTAGACCGGCTCCATCACGTCCTGTCCTCCGACTTTGGCCGGGTGACCTACACCGAGGCCATTGCCCTTCTGGAGCCCCACAACGCCGAATTTGCCTATCCCGTCCACTGGGGCAGCGACTTGCAGACCGAGCACGAGCGGTATCTGACCGAGGTGGTCTACCAGCGGCCTGTGTTCGTCACCGACTACCCCAAGGAGATCAAGGCATTTTATATGAAGCTGAACCCCGACGGCAAGACCGTGGCGGCCATGGACTGCCTGGTGCCGGGCATCGGGGAGATCATCGGCGGCAGCCAGAGAGAGGACGACTATGACAAGTTGTCCCAGCGCATTCAGGAGTTGGGGATGAAACCGGAGGACTACGGTTTTTATCTGGACCTGCGGAAATACGGCTCCGCCCGCCACGCCGGCTTCGGCCTGGGCTTTGAGCGGTGCGTCATGTACCTGACGGGCATGGGCAACATCCGGGACGTGCTCCCCTTCCCCCGGACCGTCAACAACTGCGAGCTGTAAAAGAAAACGGCAGCGAGAGAAGCGTATGCTTTTTCCGCTGCCGTTTTTTACCCCGGGATGGAGGGACCTCCAACACAATAATAGATAGGACGCCGCTTGCGGCTGCTGAGGCAGCCGCAAGCGGCGGTTTTATTCATCAAACAGCTTGGAAACGGGAACGTCCAGGACCTCCGCCATCGAAAACAGCGTTTCCATGGACACTCCGAAAGCGCGGGTGGGGCTTTCGACCTTGGCGAGATAGGACCATGAAATACCGACCTTTTCCGCAAAGACTTCCTGGGTCATGCCACGCAGCTTGCGGTAATATTGAACTTTCAGGCCGAATTTTATATATTCCTGCTCATATTTCGTCCGCATGAGGATCACCCTATTTAGGGTATCACATTTTTTGATTTTGATTTATCGCTTATAGTTGCCATTTATAGCAATCTGATGATATAATTTAGCAAACAGAGTGCTAAAACATCATCTAGAGGAAAAGAGAACCGCGGCGCACCGCCGGTCAAGACGCTGTGCCGCAGTTGGCCGCGAAGCGCTGTCAAAAGCGCCTCCCGATTTTGATTTTATTGAATATGAACGTGGTTATTGATGTGGTCCTGGCAGTAGCAGTGGTAGCCCTTGCAGCGGGAGCAGTAACGGAATTCCAGGTCCGGGTCCGACACGTCGGTGCGGCCGCAGACGGTGCAGCGGTGGGTGTAGGGCTGCTGGACCTTGGCGGTGCTGGCCTCCCAGGAGCCGGCGTTGGGGAAGGGAATGGGCTTGGAGCCCTTGGGCTTTTTCCGGAAGAGGCGCCGGGCGTTGGCCTGCCAGGACATGGGGATCACGTTCAGCACGTCTTTGCCGAAGAACAGGAAGTAATTCAGCAGCGACACCACCGGGAACAGATTCCCCGGGAAGGGCCCAAAGAGGCCAAAGATCACCAGCGCCAGGTCCAGGACCGCGAAGATCCAGGCCCGCACCGGGATGATGAACAGGAACAGGAACTGGGCGTCGGGGTAGAGGGTGGCGTAGGACAGAAACAGGCTCAGATTCAGATAGTAGGCGTCGGCGGCGCCGCCGAAGATCAGGCAGTAGATGTCCATCAGCACCACGCCGGACAGGTAGAACAGATTGAACCGGCAGACGCCCCAGATATTTTCCATGGCCCGGCCCAGGGAGTAGTAGCACAGCAGACTGATGGCCATGAGGAGGGGATTGCTGATATAATAGGTCAGCGGGTAGGTGACGAGCCGCCAGACCTGGCCATGGAGGATGGCGTCCCGGTCAAAGCGGAGCATGGCGTACAGGGTGGCCGAGTTGTCGATCAGAGTCATGATATACACCAGGGCGCAGCCCAGGCTGATGTAGAGCATCAGATTGGGGATGCCCTGATTGCGGTGGCGGTAGCAGAACCGCTCGAACCGGCTTCGGAGGTTTTTCAAAGCGCTCAACTCCCGTGTAAGATGATTCCTATTTTACCAGCATTGCGGGAAAAAGTCCATAGAGGAATTATGAACATTTTTTCCGAAGGTTAGACCTTTGATGCGGGTATGATGCTTTTGGGCGGTATCCTATCCGGGCAAAGGAGGCATACATATGACGGAAATATTACCCTGGGTCCCCACGCCCCGCCGCGTAAAAACCGTTCTGAAAAGCCTGGCGGAGCGGACCTGCGGGCTGGATTTCACCATGCCGGACCGGATGCTGGACCGGGGACGGGGGGACGGAGGAATGTACTACCCCACGCCCAAGGGGATCCTGACCCAGCTTTTGTCGGAGGTGGATCGGGAACGATTTCCCCGGCTGCTGGACGTGGGCTGCGGCAAGGGCGCGGTGCTGTGCCAGGCCCGCGAGATGGGCTTTCAGGCCGACGGGGTGGAGTACGACGAAAAAATGTGCCGGATATGCCGGCGGAATCTGGCCCGTCTGGGCGTTCCGGCCCGGGTGTATCAGGCGGACGCCCGCGCGTTTCAAGGCTACGGAGGATACGACCTCTTCTATTTCTTCAACCCCTGTACAGAGGCGGTCCTGGACAGGGTCATAGAGAGGATCGAGCTCCAGTGCCGGGGCCGGGAGGTGATGCTCCTGTATTACCATCCCCGGTATCCGGGGGCCATGGAGCGGTCCGGGGTTTTTCATCGGATCTCGGAGGTCTTTGACGGGGAAAAGGGCTACTGGGCCTATACGTACCGGGGCACGCCGTAAAATGCCGACCTTGGCCCCGGAAATACGCAAATGCACGCCGCCTGGGAACAGTACGCGATCGCAAGGCATTGCAAGCGCATTAAAAATCGCCCCTCTGGAAAGGGGCGATTTTTTAGTGCGGCTTTTGCGGCGCCGTCAGGCGCGGCTCGCGGCAATTACATATCGAAGGGCTCCATGCCGAGGACGGGGTGGCCCACCTCGGACAGGTAGTTGAGCAGCTCTTCGGGGTCGTCGGTGCAGACGGATTCGTCCGCGATCATGTCGGTGAAGTTCTCCACGCCGTAGAGCTCGTAGGCGGAGGCGTTCAGCCGCTCCCGCACCGCGTCCTTCAGCTCCTTAGGCATCCACACGATCCGGCCCAGACCGCCCTCGGCCTTCAAAAACTTCTTGGAGGAGATGAACTGCTTGCCGTGGCCCATGAAGCCGGGGGTCTGTACGCCGCCGCCGGTCATGGAGGCCATTTCGGAGAAGGTCATGCCCAGAGGCGTCATGCCGGCGTGCTCCCGGCAGGTGATGACCACGCCCATGGAAACCGGCTCCACGCCGCAGATGCACTCGAAGCAGCCGCAGCTCGTCATGGGGTCCTGGAACAGGGAGTAGAGGGTCACGTGTTCCAGAGCGCCGTGGGAGTACTTGTTGACGGCCTCGTCCACGTCCTCGTAGCGGCCCAGATTCTCGTCGATGCAGCGGTCCTTGGGCACCACCTGGCAGGGACCGGTGGGGTCCAGCTCGTTGGTGGCCTTGGCGTCCAGCCAGGACACCGCGCCGCACAGGCCCAGCCGCTCGGGGGTGACGATGCACACATGGCTGGGGGAGAAGGCCTGGCACATGATACAGGTGTAGTAAACCGGCACGGACTCGTCGGTCATGGATTTTAGACGGTCGTCCCGCTTGCTGAACACCTCGTTGGCGTGGCGGCGGAGCTCCGCGTTCTTCTCCGCGTCCACGATGATAGTGACCTGACATTTATCCACCACCGCGTCAAACTCGCTCTTGACCTTGGCGTAGAGGACCTCGCCGATGTGGTGGAAGCGGAAGCCCGCCTCGAAATCGGCCTTGGAGATCCGGACCCGGATCATATCCCGCTGGCCGGTGTGCATCACGCCCTCGATGCAGTTTAAGTAGCTGTGGAATTTCCGCTCCATGACGGATTCGAAGTCCGGCTGCATATTCTTGCCGGCCACGTCCACCGTGTAGGACAGGGAGATCTTGGAGCCCACGGGGATCTGGTCCAGCTCGGGGCCGATGACGGTGATCTTGTGGTCCTCCACCTCGGCGGCGTCCTTGGTGGCAACCAGCTCGAAGCAGTCCACCCGGGAGCCGTCCACCTCCACCTGCATATCGCCCCGGCGGATGATCTCGCCCTCAAAGGCGGAGGCAAAGGCCACGGGAATGTCGATCTCGGTGATCTTCAGCTTGATGTCCCGGGCCTCCAGAGAGGTGGCGTTCCACTTGGAGGTATCGAGCTGCTGGATCAGGCTCTTGGGCACCCGGAACATATTCTCCGTCTCGTTGGAGATCACGGGGAAGCCCAGGCAGATGGCGCCGGCGCCGTAGGCCACCGTCTCGTCGGACAGGGGCTTGTAGGCGTTGACAAAGGCCCGGACCCGGTCCATGGTGTATTTTGCCAGGCTCTTGAAGTCGCCGGGGGTGATGTTGCCGAAGATCAGGGCCGCCCGGAGGGCCACGGAGACCACATGGATCACGCTCTGGGTCTCATAGCCCAGGGGCACCACCCGGACGTTCTCGCCGGTCTTGTAGCCTTTTTCCGCGAGCTGGCGGATGCCCTCGCCGGTGACGGAAACCAGCATGCCCTGGCCCTGGTAGCTCTTGACCAGGCTCACCAT
>CANQQO010000048.1 GCA_947625965.1 uncultured Oscillospiraceae bacterium | reverse complement strand
GGGCCATATTGTCCCGCAGATAATCGAAGCCCAGCTCGTTATTGGTGCCGTAGGTGATGTCGGCGGCGTAGGACGCCCGCCGCTCCGCCTGGGTCATGCCCGGGATAATGAGCCCCACAGTCAGGCCCATATACCGGTAGACCTTGCCCATCCAGTCCGCGTCCCGCTTTGCCAGGTACTCGTTGACGGTGACCACATGGACGCCCTTCCCGGTCAGGGCGTTGAGGTAGCAGGGCAGGATGGCGACCAGGGTCTTGCCTTCGCCGGTTTTCATTTCGGCGATCCGGCCCTGATGGAGCACGATGCCGCCGATGAGCTGCACCGGGTAGGGCCGCATCCCAAGCACCCGGTCCGCCGCCTCCCGAACGGCGGCGAATGCCTCCGGCAGGAGACTGTCCAGCTCTTCGCCCCCGGCCAGCCGCTCTTTGAATTCGGCGGTCTTTCCCTTCAGCGCGTCCTCGGAAAGATTCCGATAGGTGTCCTCCAGGGCCAGAATTTTATTGACGGTGGGCTGGATCCGCTTGATCTCCCTCTGGGACCGGGTCCCAAACAGCTTCGCAATGATTCCCATATCAAAAACCTCCACGGCAAAACTCAATTTTTCCCATTATATCACATCCCGCTCTAAAATAATAGTCACATTTTATGAACATTTTCGCCGGCGGCGCCGGCGGGCAAAAAACCGCCCCGGCGCAAAAGCCGGGGCGCTGCCTCCTATTCTGTTTGGTCATTTTCCAGAAACAGGAAGACCTGACTGTACCCGGCGGCGTAGTGTTCCGGGTACACCGTCGCCGATTCGCCGGCCATAAGCGGCGGCACCTGCACCGTGTAGGTCCTCCCGCCGATGTACAGGTTTCCCTGGGCGTCGTGGGTCTTGTAGTACAGGGTGACCGGCCCCAGGGCCTCCCCAGCCCGGTTGGTCACTCTGAGCCCTCCCATCCCCTCCTGAGTCAGCTCCAGGGCATCCTTTGGCAGAGGCGCGGCCGTCAATCGGTCCGCCCAGCCGTAGCAGGCGGTAAAGTTGATCTCCGGGCAGTATTTCTCGTCTCTCTCCAGCACCATCACCAGCTCCCCCGGCGGCAGCATGGTGAAGGGAAAGCGCAGCAGCAGCCCTCCGCGCTCCAAAATGACCTCTCCCGATTCCACGACCTGACTGCCGTTGTTCCGGACCAGCAGGGCCGAGACCTTGGCCACCTCCCGGTAGGAGCCGTCCTCTATGTAGGGTCCCTCGTACTCCCCGATCCGCACCGCCACCACATCCGTCTCATAGACCGCGTAGGGCAGCAGCAGATTCGCCGGCCGGACGCTGGCCGGAGGAGGCCCGGTCTGGGCCATTGCCGGCACCGTCTCCGCCTCCCCGGGCGGAGGGCCCGCCCGGACCGCCGCCGCGCTCAGAAACAGGGCCGCCAGCAGGCTCATCGCCAGCCCCAGGGTCAGAAGCGCCCCATGAAACGCCGCGATCGTCCATTTTCCTCCCTCAAGCACCGCTTCCTCCCCCTTCCGCGTTCCTCTGGGCCCATTATACGGGGCGGACGGTGTCTGATGCTAGGGAAATCCGGCGAAGGGAATTTTTTCTTCCCGGGCATTGTCAAGCGTGGGAATATCTGATATAATAGATATCAGAAAATAGCAACGATTTTGGAGGCGCTATGAATATTATCATTGCCGGCAACGGCAAAGTGGGCCATGCTCTGGCCCGGCAGCTCTCGGCGGAGGGTCACGATCTGACCATCATCGACCTGGACAAGCAGCGCCTGTCGGATACCGTGGAGCAGGTCGACGTGATGGCGGTGGAGGGCAACTGCGCCACATTGCCGGTGCTGCGTCAGGCGGGCGTGGAGGGCGCGGACCTGCTCATCGCCGCCACCGATATGGACGAGGTCAATCTGCTCTGCTGTCTCACCGCCCACAACCTGAATCCCAAAATGCACACCATCGCCCGGATCCGGAACCCGGAGTATACGGACCAGATCTTTGAAATGCGGGAGGCCTTCGCCCTGTCCCTCACCGTCAATCCCGAGCGCCAGGCGGCGGTGGAGATCGAGCGGCTCTTAAAATACCCGGGCTTCCTCCGAAGGGACACCTTCGCCAAGGGCCGGGCGGAGATCGTGGAGGTCCGGGTGGACGGCAAGAGCAAGCTGTGCAACCTCTCCCTCAGCGAGATCCTCCACAGCATCATCAAGTGCAAGGTCCTGGTCTGCGCCGTGCTCCGCAATGGCACCGCCATGGTGCCCAACGGCAACTTCGTCCTCCGGGAGGGGGACCGGATCTTCGTCACCGCTCCCACGGCGGACCTGACCGCCCTATTAAAGAGTCTGGGCATCATCACCCGGCGGGTCCGGCGGGTGATCCTCTGCGGCGGCGGAAGGGTCAGCTACTACCTGGCGGAGCTGCTGGAGCGCGACGGCATCTCCGTCCAGATCATCGAGCAGAACCCCCAGCGCTGCGTGGAGCTGACGTCGCTGCTGCCCCACGCCTCCGTGGTCCAGGGGGATTGCAGCAGCCAGGAGCAGTTGGAGGCCGAGGGCCTGGGCTCCTGCGACGCGCTGGTGACCCTGACGGGCATCGACGAAATGAATATGATCACCTCCCTCTACGGCGCCTCCCGGGGGGTGCCCCAGATCATCACCAAACTGGGCCGGATGGAAAACTGCCTGCTGGCCGACTCCCTGAATCTGGGCAGCGTCATCTGCCCCCGGGAGCTGTGCAGCAACAGCATCGTCCGCTATGTCCGGGCCATGCAGAATCAGGCCGGCGCGGCGGTTTCGGTCCATACCATCGCCGACGGCCAGGCCGAGGCGGTGGAATTTCAGTTGGACGGCTCCACCATCCACTGTGGGGAGCCTCTGAAGCGGCTCAATCTCAAGGCCAACGTCCTGGTGGCCAGCATCACCCACGGCGCCAGGACCGTCATTCCCAACGGCGATTCCGTCTTCCGCCGGGGGGACACCGTGGTGGTGGTGACCAACGGCCAGGGCGTCCTGCGGCAGTTCAATGACATCTTCGCGTGAGGTAGGGCCATGAATTATAAGATGATGGGCCGGTTCCTGGCCCAGATCGTGGCCGTGGAGGCGGTGTTTCTCCTGCCCGCCCTGCTCATCAGCCTGTTTTTGGGGGAGACCGGCGCGGTCCGGGGCTTCCTCATCACCCTGGCGGCCATGGGGGTGGTCTGCGGCGGCCTCTATGCCTCCTGCCGGGGGGCGGAGACCCTCTTCGGGGCCAAGGAGGGGCTGGTCTGCGTCAGCGCCGGGTGGATCGTGCTGAGTCTGCTGGGGGCCCTGCCCTTCTTCTTCTCCAGGGAGATCCCCCGCTATATCGACGCGCTGTTTGAGATCGTCTCCGGCTTCACCACCACCGGCGCCTCCATTCTGCCGGAGGTGGAGCCCATGTCCAGGGGACTGCTCTACTGGCGCAGCTTCAGCCACTGGCTGGGGGGCATGGGGGTGCTGGTGTTCCTGCTGGCCGTGGCCCCCGCCGGGGGCAAGGGCAGCGGCTTTACCATGCACCTGCTGCGGGCGGAGAGCCCGGGTCCCGACGTCGGCAAGCTGGTGCCCAAAATGCGGACCACCGCCCTGATTTTGTACCTGATCTATATCGTCATGACGGTGCTGAACGTGATCTTTCTGCTGCTCGGCGGGATGCCCCTGTTCGACGCGGTCTGCACCGCCTTCGGCACCGCCGGCACCGGCGGCTTCGGCATCCGGAACGACTCCATCGCCGGCTATTCCCCCTATCTGCAAAACGTCTGCACCGTGTTCATGCTGCTCTTCGGGGTGAACTTTAGCTGCTACTACCTGCTTTTGATGCGGAAGTTTTCCAGTGTGTTCAAGGACGAGGAGCTGCGGCTCTACCTGGGGATCTTCCCGGGCAGCGCGCTGCTGGTGGCCTGGAACATCCGGGGCCTCTACGGCACCCTGGAGGAGACCTTCCGCCACGCCGCCTTCCAGGTGTCCAGCATCATGACCACCACGGGCTTCGCCACCACGGATTTTGACCTCTGGCCCCCCTTCTCCAAGGCGGTCCTGCTGATGCTGATGATCGTTGGGGCCTGCGCCGGCAGCACCGGCGGCGGTCTGAAATGCGCCCGGGTTCTGCTGCTGTTCAAGAGCCTCCGGCGGAACATCCGTCAGGTCCTCCACCCCCGAAAGGTCCAGGTGGTCCGCACCAACGGCCGGGTGGTGGGCGAAAACGTGCTGGACAACACCGCCGCCTACCTGGCAGCCTATATGATCATCCTGCTGGGCAGCTTCATCTTCCTGTCCCTGGACGGGTTTTCCGTGGAGACCAATCTGTCCGCGGTGCTGGCCTGCTTCAATAACATCGGCCCCGGCCTGGACGCCGTGGGTCCCACCTGCAACTACGCGGCGTACAGCATTGGCTCCAAGCTGGTGCTGATCCTGGATATGCTGGCCGGGCGGCTGGAGATCTTCCCCATTCTGGTGCTGTTCTCCGGAAGCACCTGGAAACACAGCTAAAATATCGGTTTTCTATAAAATTAAAGGTTGAATTTCCCGGCTGAATGTGATACGATAACATTGTATCGGTATGGGCAAAATAGCCCAAATCCCGCATCGGCAATCCTGGGATTTAATAGGAGGTAAACAAACAAAATGAACGTAGCCGAACTGATGAACCAGCGCAGCACCTTCTCTTTCGAGGTGTTCCCCCCCAAAACCGACTTGGGCATGGAAAAGCTCTGCGGCGAGGGCGGCGTACTGGACAAGCTGTACACCATGAACCCGGACTACATTTCCTGCACCTACGGCGCCGGCGGCACCAACGTGGGCAAAAACCTGGAGGTCCTGAAGAAGATCAAGGGCGACGGCAAGTGCATCCCCGTGACCCACTTCACCTGCATCGGCAACACCAAGGACGACATCCGCCAGAAGCTCCAGACCTACCTGGACAATGGCATTGACCACATCCTGGCCCTCCGGGGCGACCTGCCCTTCGGCTGGACCGGCACCAACGGCGACCTGCACTACGCCACCGAGCTGGTCAAGTTCATCCGCCAGGAGTTTGGGGACAAGTTCACCATCGCCGTGGCCGGCTCTCCCGAGGGCCATGTCCAGTGCCGCAGCCTGGAGAGCGACATCTCCTTCTTGAAGCAGAAGCAGGATAACGGGGCAGACTATGTCATCAGCCAGCTGTGCTGGGATATGGATCAGTTCCGGTACTGGCTGGACGCCGTCCGGGCCGCCGGGATCACCCTGCCCATCGACGTGGGCATCATGCCCATCACCACCATCTCCGGCACCCTGACCAACGCCCTGAGCCGGAACGCCTGCGTCATGGATCGGAAGCTGTGCGAGATCATCTCCAAGTACTGGATCTTCCCCAACCCCTACGATCCCGCGCCCTTCGACGCCTACGCCGAGCAGAAGAAGGCCGACTTCCGGAAGGCCGGTCTGGAGTACACCATCGAGCTGATCGATCAGTACCGGGCCTGCGACATCGCCGGCATCCACCTGTACGCCCTGAATAAGTACGAGGACGTAGCCTACATCGTGGAGAATTCCGGCATCGTGGACCTCATCTGACATTAAAAGGAGACTTTGCAATGGGCACACCCCATACCATCGCCGTAGCCGGTAAGGGCGGCGTGGGAAAGACCACCACCTGCGGCATGATCATCGACTATCTTTGCAAGAAGAAGGCCGGTCCCGTGCTGGTGGTGGACGCCGACGCCAACAGCAACCTCAACGAGGTGCTGGGGGTGGAGGTGGAGACCAGTCTGGGCGACATCCGGGAGGAAATGGCCCAGGCGGAGCTGCGTGGGGACGCCATCCCCGCCGGCATGACCAAGGCGGACTACGCCGAGTTTCGGTTCAACAGCGCCCTCATCGAGGAGGACGATTTTGATATGCTGGTCATGGGCCGGACCCAGGGCAAGGGCTGCTACTGCTATGTCAACGGAGTCCTGAAGACCCAGATCGACAAGTACGCCAAAAACTACCGCTACCTGGTGATGGACAACGAGGCGGGGCTGGAGCACGTGGCCCGGGGGACCCTTCCCCATGTGGACACCATGCTTCTGATCTCCGACTGCTCCCGCCGGGGCATCCAGGCGGTGGCGCGGCTGGCGGAAATGATCGACGAGCTGGGCCTCAAGCCCGGCCAGATGGGCCTGATCGTCAACCGGGCGCCCGGGGGCGTCCTGGACGCCGGGGTGATGGCCGAGATCGAGAAGCACGGCCTGACCCTCTACGGGGTGCTGCCTCATGACGAGGCGGTGTACCGCGCCGACTGCGACGGGGAGCCCACCGCCAAGCTGCCGGACAGCGATCCGGTGAAGGCCGCCCTGCGGGACATCATGGGCAAGCTGGGCATCTGACTGGTAATCTATTATTTTACGACAAGTATTTTTAAGGGGGAACAAACACTATGTCTTTCGTACCAAAGACACAGCCTTACAGCGGGCGGATCAACGCCGTCACGCTGGGCACCGGTGACCAGGCAATCGTCATCGGCGGCCAGAACGTGCTGCCCTTCTACACCTTCGACGCAGCCATCGAGCACGCGCCGAAGATCGGTGTGGAGGTCTCCGACCTGGCCGCGGAATGGACCGCGCCGGGCGTCCGGGCTTTCTATGAGGGCTGCGTCACCATGGCCGACTACGCCAAGCGGGCCGAGACAATGCCCGGCGCCGACTTTATCTGCCTCCACTTTGAGTCCGCCGACCCCAACGGGGCCAACCGTTCCGTAGCGGAGTGCGTCGCCGACGCCAAGGCCGTGGCCGAGGCCGTCAGCAAGCCCATCGCCGTCATGGGCTGCAAGAACATCGAGAAGGACGGGGAGCTCTTCAGCAAGATCGCCGAGGCCCTCCAGGGGAAGAATATCCTGGTCCTCTCCGCCCGTTCCGAGGATTACAAGACCGTGGGCGCTTCCGTTGCCCTGGCCTACGGCCAGAAGGTGGGCGCGGAGACCGCCGACGACATCAACCTGGCCAAGCAACTCAACATCATGCTCAAGGGCCTGACCGTGCCCTCCGGCTCCATCGTCATGAACGTGGGCACCGCCGCCGTGGGCTATGGCTATGAGTATGTGGCCTCCACCCTGGACCGGGTCCGGGCCGCCGCCCTGGCCCAGTCCGACGCCGACCTGCAAATGCCCATCGTGGCTCCCGTGTCCCCGGACACCTGGAGCGTGAAGGAATCCGTGGCTACGGTCGAGGACGCTCCCGAGTGGGGCGACCAGGAGGAGCGGGGCATCGACATGGAGATCGCCACCGCCGCCGCCAACCTGACCGGAGGCGCCGACGCGGTCATCATGCGTCATCCCGCCGCCGTGGCCACCGTGCGCCAGTTTATCGCGGAACTGGTCTGAGAAGGAGGAACACACAATGGCATTAAAAGGTCTGGATATTTTTAAGCTGTCTCCCAAGAAGAACTGCAAGGAGTGCGGCAGCCCCACCTGTATGGCCTTCTGCATGAAGGTGGCCCAGGGCGCGGTAAAAATCGACAAGTGCCCCTACTTCTCCCCTGAAGCCGTGGCCCAGCTCTCCGAGGCCACCGCGCCTCCCATGAAGACCATCACCGTGGGCGACGGTCTGAAGCTGGGCGGCGAGACCGTCCTGTTCCGGCATGAGAAGACTCTGGTCTCCAAGAACCTGTACGCCGTGTCCGTGGACACCGGAATGGCCCCCGAGGCGGTGGACGCCGCCCTGGACGCCATGAAGGTGGTGGACTATGAGCGGATCGGCGAGCGGATGTACGTGGAGCTGGTGTTCTGCGCCAACAAGGGCGCCGACCCCGCCGCCTACGCGGAGCTGGTGAAGAAAGCCGCCGCCACGGGCCGGACCCTGATCCTGGAGTGCTGGGACGTGGACTGCGCCAAGGCCGCTCTGGACATCTGCAAGGCCGGCAAGCCCATTCTGGACGGCGCCACCCCTGAAAACTACGAAGCCATGAACAGCCTCGCCACCGCCGCCGGGGTCACCCTGGGCGTGTGGGCGGAGAATCTGTCCGATCTGTATGACACCGTGAAGAAGCTGGAGGCCGCCGGCAACAAGAACCTGGTGCTGGACGTCACCGGCAAGACCGCCAAGGAGACCCTGGCCAACGCCGTTCTGGTCCGCCGCACTGCTCTGAAGGACGGGGACCGGTCCTTCGGCTATCCCTCCATCGTCAACCTGACCCGGTTCGCCAAGGGGAACGCCCGGCTGCAGACAGCCTACGCCGCCATGTTCACGGAGAAGTACGGCTCCATCATCGTCATGGACACCATGACCTACGCCCAGGCCCTGCCCCTGTACGGCCTGCGGCAGAACATCTTCACCGATCCTCAGAAGCCCATGAAGGTGGAGAGCAAGATCTATCCGCTGAACGGCGCCGACGAGAACAGCCCCTGCGCCCTGACCGTGGACTTCGCCCTGACCTACTTCCTGGTGTCCGGCGAGCTGGAGCGGAGCAACTGCCCCGTGAACCTGCTGATCACCGACGCCTCCGGTATGTCCGTGCTGACCGCCTGGGCCGCCGGCAAGTTCTCCTCCTCCTCCATCAAGAAGTTCTTCGACGAGAACGACATTGAGAACAAGATCAAGTCCCGCACCCTGATCATCCCCGGCAAGGTGGCCGTGATGAAGGGCGAGATCCAGGAGAAGCTGCCGGGCTGGAACGTGGTCGTCGGTCCCACCGAGGCCGTCCAGCTGCCCAAGTATATGAAAGACAAGGAGTACGAGGCCGCCGCCAAGGCCGCCCAGGCCGAAGCCGCCGCCAAGGCCGCTGCCGCCGCCCCCGCCCAGGAGGCCAAGGAGCTGACCTTCGAGGAGCTGCTGGAGAAGGTGCCCAAGATCGAAGTGGTGGACACCGGCGTGGTCTACAAGGGCCACAACCCCGACGCCCAGACCTTCGTCACCATCGGCGAGCGGATCCACTGCATCAGCCCCTCCATTCGGAAGGCTATGGACGAGCGGGATCCCGGTCCCATTCTGAAACGGGCCGCCGAGCAGATCGCCGCCGGCGCCACCTATCTGGACGTGAACATCGGACCTGCCGAGAAGGACGGCCCGGAGCGGATGATGTGGGCTGTGCAGCTGTTGCAGCAGAACTTCAACAACGTGCCCCTGGCCCTGGACACCGCCAACAAGAAGGCCATCGAGGCCGGTATCAAGGTCTACAACCGGACCAACGGCAAGCCCATCGTCAACTCCGCCGACGCCGGCTCCCGGATCTCCAACATCGACCTGGCCGCCGCCAATGACGCCATCGTCATCGCCCTCTGCTCCGCCGACGGCATCGCCAAGGACAACGAGGAGCGGATGCGCCACTGTCACAATATGCTGGAGCGGGGCCTGTCCCTGGGCATGGAAGCCACGGACCTGTGGTTTGACCCCCTGTTCCTGGTGGTCAAGGGAATGCAGGACAAGCAGATGGACGTGCTGAACGCCATCAAGCTCTTCTCCGACGAGGGCCTCAAGTCCACCGGCGGCCTGTCCAACAACTCCAACGGCGCCCCCAAGGCTCTGCGGCCCATCATGGACGCCACCATGGTCGCCATGGCCATGATGCAGGGCCTGACCTCCGCCATCGTCAACCCCTGCGACCAGCGGCTGATGGAGACCGTCAAGACCTGCGACATTATTAAGAATCACGTTCTGTACTCCGATTCCTATCTGGAGCTGTAATACCCCTGCGCTTTTCTGGCCGGGAGGGAGCCTCCCTCCCGGCCTCTCCGTTCCAAAGCGAATTTGAACAGGTATATTCGGCCAAACGGCCTGATATAAACGCAACAGGATCACTAATTTTGAATGGGAGGAATTGTTATGAGTGTATTAACCGATTTGATTTATGGCGGCTCCAATGCCGTTGCCGGCCTGACCGAGGGCGCTGTCAACGACGCCATCGCCAAGTACGGCCCCGGTAAGGAGATCGCCTTCCCTGACACCGCGTATTTCTTCCCCACGATCTACGCGGCCACCGGCGTGAAGGTCAAGACTCTGGGCGACCTGCCCGCCTGCGTAGGCGTGCTGAAAAGCCTGATCACCAATCAGGAGGATCTGGGCCAGGCCCTGAACGCCGGCCTGGCCACCGCCGTGGGCGCGGAGATCCTGGAGGGCCTGAAGTGGGTGGACAACCCCGAGCCCTACGCCAACGACTCCGGCATCGGCTTCGTGCCTGATCCCATCATCCGCTCCCTGGGCGTGCCCCTGGTCACCGGCGATATCCCCGGCGTGGCCGTGGTGCTGGGCAAGGCCGAGAACCCCGAGGACGTGGTGAAGGTGGTCAAGGGCTACCAGAGCAAGGGCATCATGACCTTCCTGGTGGGCGACGTCATTGAGCAGTGCATGGAGGGCGGCGTGAAGATGGGCCTGGAGCTCCGGGTCATCCCCCTGGGCCATGACGTCACCGCCGTGATCCATGTGGTCACCGTGGCCATCCGTGCCGCGCTGATCTTCGGCAATGTGACCCCCGGCGACCTGGGCGGTCTGCTGACCTACACCAAGGAGCGGGTCCCCGCCTTTGTCAACACCTTCGGCGCCATTGACGCCGTGGTGGTCTCGGCCGGCGCCGGCGCCATTGCCCTGGGCTTCCCCGTGGTGGTGGACATCGATCTGGGCGAGAATCAGGTCCCCGGCGCGCTGGAGTCCGTCACCGATCATGACGAGACCGTAAAGCGCTCCCTGGAGCTGCGGAACATCAAGATCAAGACCACCGAGCTGCCCATCCCCGTGGCCTTCGCCGCCGCCTTCGAGGGCGAGATCATCCGCAAGGCCGATATGCGGGTGGAATTCTACTCCGGCAAGAACCCCACCGCCGAGCTGGTCCTGATGCGGGAAATGAGCGAGGTGGAGGACCACAAGATCACCATCATCGGCGACGACATCGACTGCGGTCGGAAGGACTTCGCCCTGGCGACCTTCGTGGAGGTCGCCGGCAACAAGATGCAGACCGACTTTGAATCCGTCATTGAGCGGAAATTCCATGCTTGGTTCAACTATATGGAGGGCGTCATGCACACCGGCCAGCGGAACCAGGTTCGGATTCGCGTCTCCAACGACGCCTACGACAAGGGCCTCCGGCTGAAGGACTTCGCCGAGGTGCTCTACGTCATGATCATGAACGAGTTCGACGCCGTGGTGGACAAGTGCCAGGTCACCCTGATCACCGATCCTGCCAAGGCCGCCGAGTTCCGGGATCAGATCGCGATCCCTCGGTACAACGCCCGGGACGACCGTCTGGCCTCCATGACCGACGAGTCCGTGGACCGCTACTACACCTGCATCCTCTGCCAGTCCTTCGCCCCCGCCCACTGCTGTGTGGTCACTCCTGAGCGGCTGGGCCTCTGCGGCGCAGTCTCCTGGCTGGACGCCAAGGCCACCAACGAGCTGAACCCCAACGGCCCCTGCCAGCCCATCTTCAAAGAGGGCTGCATCGACGAGCGGACCGGCCGGTATGAGACGGTCAACAAGGCAGTGGCCGAGGCCACCCATGGAGCGGTGGAGAACGTGACCCTCTACTCCATCCTGGAGGACCCCATGACGAGCTGTGGCTGCTTCGAGTGCATCTGCGGCATCGAGCCCATGAGCAACGGCTTCATCGTGGTCAACCGGGAGTACAAGGGCATGACCCCCGCCGGTATGTCCTTCGGCGAGCTGGCCTCCTGCACCGGCGGCGGCGTACAGACCCCGGGCTATATGGGCCATGGTCGTCACTTCATCTCCTCCAAGAAGTTCATCGCCGCCGAGGGCGGCATCGAGCGGATCGTTTGGATGCCCAAGGAGCTGAAGGACGACGTTGCCGAGCGGCTGAACAAGACCGCCTACGAAATGTACGGCATTGAAAACTTCACCGACATGGTGGCTGACGAGACCGTCACCACCGACTGCGAGGAGCTGCTGAACTGGCTCACCGAGAAGAATCACCCGGTGCTGGCCATGGAGCCCCTGATGTAAGCTCTGCCCCAAATCCCTGGCGTGGCGGCTGACCCCGCCGCGCCATTTTCAAGCAAAGGACGGAAGATATGAAGGTACTATTTCAAATCGAGGGCGGCGGCTCCCTTGAGGTGGAATGCAGCGCCGGAGATAACCTGCTGGAGCTGGCCCGCCGTGCCAACGTGGCCATCGACGCCCCCTGCTCCGGCAACGGCTCCTGCGGCAAGTGCCGCGTTAAACTGGTGGAGGGGGATCTTTCCAGCCTCCCCACCCGGCACATCTCCAGCGAGGAATTTGAAAGCGGCTGGCGGCTGGCCTGCGGCAGCAAGGTGGTCGGGGATGTGACGGTCTTCGTGCCGGACATTGCCTCCGCCTACCAGTCCCGGATGAAGACGGCGGACCTGTCCAGCCCCCAGGAGGTTGCCATCTTTGAAGAAGCTCAGGAGGCTCTGCGGGAAAGCGGCGTGGAATTTTCCACCGACTGCCTGGCCCTGGAGCTGGTCATGGAAGAGCCCACGCTTCAGGACACCATGCCGGATAACGAGCGCCTGACCCGGGCCATCCAGGCCCAGTTGGATGTGGAGAAGGTGGAAATTCCCCACAGCGTCATGGTTCGGCTGGCCCACACCCTCCGGGAGGAGCGGTTTCACGTCACCGTCAAGGGTGAGCGCCTGGGCGATGTGTTCCGCTGCCTGGACGTCTGCCCCGCCTCGGACAAGGATCTGGTGGGCTGCGCCATCGATATCGGCACCACCACCGTCTCCATGGTCCTGGCGGACCTGACCACCGGCAAGCTCCTGGCCAAGGGCTCCTCCGGCAACGGCCAGATCCGCTACGGCGCCGACGTCATCAACCGGATCATTGAGCAAAGCCGCCCCGGCGGCAGGAAAAATCTTCAGAACGCCATCGTCAAGGAGACCCTCGCACCCCTGATCGCCGGGCTGTGCAAGGCGGCGGGGGTCAACGCCAGAAGCATCCTCCGGCTCTCCGTAGGGGCCAACACCACCATGAACCATCTGTTTGTGGGGGTGGACGCCCAAAGCGTCCGGATGGAACCCTACATCCCCAGCTTCTTCGCCTGGGACGGCCTCCTGGCCGGGGATCTGAAGCTCCCGGCCAACCCCCTGGCCCCGGTCTTTTTGGCTCCCAACATCGGCTCCTACGTGGGCGGCGACATCACCGCCGGCACCCTGGCCAGCATGATCTGGGACAGGGACGAGTACAGCCTCTTTATCGACCTGGGCACCAACGGGGAGATCGTCTTCGGCAACCGGGACTTCCTCATGTCCTGCGCCTGCTCCGCCGGTCCCGCCTTCGAGGGCGGCGACATCTCCTGCGGGATGCGGGCCACCGACGGGGCCATCGAAGCCTGTGTCCTGGACAGGACCACCATGGAGCCTACCGTGACCGTGGTGGGCGAAAAGGGTCAGAAGCCCGTGGGCATCTGCGGCTCCGGCATCATCGACATCATCTCCGAGCTTTTCCGCTGCGGCATCATAAACAACAAGGGCCTCTTTGTCCGGGAGGGCAGCCGCGTCCGCCGGGACCAGCACGGTATGGGCCGTTTCGTCCTGACCGAGGCCGAGGAAAGCGAAACAGGCCGGGAAATCTCCATCAACGAGGTGGACATCGATAATTTCATCCGCGCCAAGGGCGCCATCTTCTCCGCCATTGACACCTTGCTCTCCGCTGTGGACATGACGGTGGAAATGATCGACAAGGTCTATGTGGCCGGTGGTATCGGCTCCGGAATTAACATGAAAAACGCGGTGAACATCGGTATGTTCCCGGACGTGGACCTGGACAAATTCCGCTACATCGGCAACTCCTCCCTCACCGGCGCCTACGCCATGGTCATGGGGGACCAAGCGGTGGAAAAGGTGGCCCAGGTAGCCGCCAACATGACCTATTTGGAGCTGTCCACCCATCCCGGGTATATGGACGCCTTCGTGGCCGCCTGCTTCCTGCCCCACACCAACGCCCAACTGTTTCCCCACAGCCGCCAGGAGGTCTGATATGCCCGAAAACCACAAGGAAGAGGTCCCCTTCGCCCACTATGCCGCCCTTTTCGCCGCCCTGGACCCCAAGGACGCCCGGGAGCGGCTGGGGGACTCGGTTTGGGATGGAGAGAAATATTATGTAAACCTATTGGGCCGAGATTATGTCCTGACCCCGGACCCCTATGCCATCGAAGCCGTAGATGGCGGCGGCGTTCCTCCCCTGCCCGTCCAGACCTTTCTGTTGCGCTATCTGCTGGAAGGCAGGGTGCTGCCCTGGCTGGGCGAGTGGAAGACCTTCCGGGAAATGCCCTGGGGGGAGCTGTACATCCAGCCCTACACCGGCCGGGTCCTGACGCGGGCGGCCTATACCTTTGCCACTCGGCTGGATGCCTTCCGCAAGGCGGCGGAGGCCGCCGGGGGAGAAAAAACCGGCCACGGGGACGCCGGATATCGATTCTCGCTCATCGGCCCCTACTATATGCAGCTTCTCCTCTGGGCCGGGGATGAGGAATTTCCCCCCAGCGCCCAGGTCCTCTACTCCGACAATTTCGCCTCCGGCTTTGCCGCCGAGGACCGGGTGGTGGCCGGGGATCTGTTGATCTCTCATATCAAAAGTTTTATGTAAACTGTAGAGGGTGCTGCTATGCCGATCCCCAACATTACCCAGCCTGAACGGATTTCCCTTGGCCCGGAACTCCGGCTGCGGCGGTTTGACCAGGTGCTTCCCGAAGCCCTGACCTGGTATCAGGACCCGGAAACTGTCTACCTGGTGGACGGGATTCGGGAACCCTACACCCGGGAAAAATTGGAGCGGATGTATCGCTATTTGGATACCCACGGGGAGCTTTACTACATTGAGGCGCTGGAAAGAGGCTTCTTCTGCCCCATCGGGGATGTGATGTTCTCACAGGAGGATATGCCGATCGTCATTGGCGACCCCGCACATCGGGGGCGGGGCATTGGCCGCCGGGTCGTGGCCGCCCTGATCGAACGTGGCCGGGACCTTGGCTACGCCGCCCTGGGTGTGCGGGAGATCTACGCCTGGAACACTGCCTCCCGAAGATGCTTTGAAAGTCAGGGCTTCCGCTTGGTCGAGACGACCGCCAGGGGCGGCAGATTCCAACTCGTCCTCTAATGCGGTCCCATTACAAGCGCCCTCCCGCTTTTGGCCGCCAGGTCTGTTTCCGCGCCCTTCCCGCAAGATCCAGCGCGCCGCCCCCGGCTGATCCCGAATCTCCGCGCAAAATGAAGGTTCTATAATAAAAGTTGGGGTCAGATGAAGCACACCTGGCCCCGAATGTAAATTTAGGGTTGAGCATGGAGGA
>CANQQO010000047.1 GCA_947625965.1 uncultured Oscillospiraceae bacterium | reverse complement strand
TTTTCAGTTGCAGAATATCAGCTTTTCTTTGCCTAAAGGGTATATTATGGGACTGATTGGGCCGAATGGCTCTGGTAAAACAACAACAATCAAACTCATACTTAATATGCTGAAACGTGACAATGGCGAAGTTAAAATTATTGGACTTGATAATATAACGGACGAAAAAGCGGCAAAAGCTAATGTCGGTGTAGTCTTTGACGCAAACTATTTTTGTGATGAATGGACAGTTACGCAAGTAGAAGCGGCGGTATCTGTTTTCTATAAAAACTGGGATAAGAACAGATTTTCTGAATTGCTTAAACGATTTCATATTGCGCCCACGAAAAAGGTAAAAGAACTTTCAAAGGGTATGCAAATGAAACTAATGATTGCTTGTGCGTTTTCCTATGACGCAAAACTGCTGATTTTAGATGAACCCACAAGCGGTCTTGACCCCGTTTCCCGTGATGAACTTCTCAAAATTCTATCTGAATACATTGAGGACGGCGAACACAGCGTTTTGTTTTCTACTCATATCACTGGCGATTTGGAACGAGCTGCGGACTACATTACCTATATCAATTACGGGGAATTGTTCTTTAGCGGGAGCAAAGATGAGTTTGTAGATATGTTCCGTATTGTAAAGGGCGGGCGTGACGAGCTTACTTTGAATTTAAGCGAAAAATTGATCGGTATCCGAAACTTCTCTACTGGCTTTGAAGCTCTGGTAAGAACGGAGAATTTGAAGTTGTTTAGTCACTTGGTCGTCGAACCCGCAACTATTGACGATATTGTTGTGTTCACTAATCAGGAGGGAGATCACTATGAATGATACCTTGAAAGCTACAAAACTTGATTTTGCTTTGATAAAGCCATACATGAAAAACATCTGTTTTACTATGGCAATTCCAGTTGCTTTTGCTGCCCTTAACAGATCGCTTATGACAGGCGTTTCTTTTGCTATGTGCTTTATTGCAATGACCTCTGGATATACATTTTCAGTTTCAGAAAAAAGCGGTATGGATAGGTTGTACGGTATTTTGCCGATTTCTAAAAAGCACTTGGTTTTCGGAAGATATTTGTATACCTGTTCAATGGGACTTTTGGCTTTCCTATTCGCAATGATCGTTCACCCGCTTGTTTTAAGAGTGCTTGGAGAAACAGTACGGCCTGTTGATATTTGTTTGGCTACCGTACTTGGTATTCTTATGTTTACTCTTTATACGGTGTTCCAGTTGCCGGGGTACTATAAGTTTGGGTCTATCAATGGTAGAATTTTTATGTATATTCCCGTGGTAGGTTTTCTTGCAATTCTGCTGTTTGTTTCAAAACTTGATGTAACAAACAATCCGATTTTCGTTGTGCTTGCAGGTAATCCTATTATTTCAGTAATTGCCGTACTGTTGGTGTGTATCATTGCATATCTGCTCTCTATCATCATGTCAATAAAAATCGTGCAGGGGAAGGAGGTATAACTATGGATTTTACTGTCCCCATTGTAGTGCTATTTCTTCTTTTTGGTATTCCGCTGCGGAATAAAGCTATCAAGGAATACAGAAAACGAAAAAAAGAAAAAGATAACAAAGAGAAGAATGATTGATTTTGAAGAATTTATATAAAGGGAAATGGGCATGGATAACACAGCATTAAATATTACCGGTTTAACAAAACGGTATCGTGATTTTACTCTGGATAATGTGTCGTTTTGTGTGCCTTATGGGGCCGTTGTAGGCTTCGTTGGTGAAAATGGTGCGGGAAAAAGCACAACACTGAAAGCTATTCTTGGGCTTATAAAAAAAGATACTGGAACAATATCCATTTTAGGGTCACAAGAACAGGATATTGATTTTGTGCTACGCAACAGGATCGGCGTTGTTTTTGACGGAAACAATCTCCCAGAGAGAATGACGCCGAAACAGTTAAGTGATTTTTTGACCAACATTTATATTTTTTGGGATAAAGAAAAATACCTTTCCATGCTGGATAAGCTGTCTTTGCCCACAAACAGAAAGATTAAAACATTCTCCAAAGGAATGAAAATGAAACTGGCTATTGTTGCAGCGCTTTCGCAAAATCCAGAGTTGTTAATTATGGACGAACCTACAAGCGGGCTTGACCCCGTTGTGCGCGATGATATTTTGAATATGATTTTAGATTATGTTCAAGATGAAAAACACTCTGTTTTGATTTCGTCACATATTACCAGCGACTTAGAAAAAATCGCTGACTATATTGTATTTATCCATAAGGGAAAAGTGGTTTTCGATAAACGCAAAGAGGATTTAATTCATCATTATGGCATTATCAAATGTGACACAGAACAGTTTAAGGCAATAGGTAAAGAGAATGTTATCAGCTATCGCAGGCAAGGCAATAAATTAGACATTTTAATTTCAGATAGAAATGCCGTGCAAATGAAATACCCCAATGTTCAAGTTGTTCCTGCGACTATTGATGATATTATGTTGTTCTATGTAAAGGGAGAAATACCATGCGAAACTTGATAAAAGCAGAACGGTTTAAGTTCTTACATTCCTCTACCTTATGGATCGTTATTGCCGTTTTGTTTGCATTTTGCAGTATCTCAATTTTAACGGGCGTTTACGATAGCGCAGAGAGCGCATTACGGAGTATAAGTAAAGATATACCAATTCCCTTGTTGGGCTGTTCGGTATATGGTGCAATCATTTTGTTAGACGATTTTTCCAATGGAATGATAAAGCACTATATTGCAAGTGGTTACAAAAGGGCATTTATAATATTGGCAAAATTTATTCATTACATCTTTGGGTGCTGCGTTCTTTTGTTTGTTTATCCGCTTCTTTGCGTAACCTTTACCGCAATAGTTCGTGGAGTTGAAACATCTTTTGTACTGGTTATGCAGCAATTTATTTTAGTATTTATCAAATCACTTCCCCTATACTTGGGAATCGTGGGCATATTCTTTTTGGCTTGTATTCTACTGCAAAATGCTGCTATCGCAATGGCAGTATCCGTTGCAGTATCTATATCTCTTGTGGTTTTTTCTAATAAGCTCTATGCAAATAACTTTGATATATTAAAATACAGTCCTATAATCCAACTGAATGAAGTCGCTGCCACTCCTATTTCATGTGAGTATCTAATTGCTGTTGTTATTTCAATACTCTTTTTGAATATCTGCCTCTGTGGGAGCATTATAAAATTTGAACATGATGAATACTAAATATCCTGCAAAAGAGAAGTGGGGGAAAATATCCTATATGAATGATGAAAAATGGGTATTGTGCCCTATATGTGGGAACAAAACCAGAATAAAAATAAGAGAAGATACAGAGCTTAAAAAATTCCCTTTATCTGTGTTGATGAGATGGGTACGCTTGTGTCACCGCAGTACCTTACGGCAGCATTTCCAAAGCTGCTCAAAAGGAACGGTTTGCGGCATATCCGCTATCACGATCTCCGGCATAGCTGCGCTTCGCTGTTGCTTGCCAATGGCGTACCGATGAAACAGATACAGGAATGGCTTGGACACAGCGATTTCTCGACCACGGCAAATGTATATGCCCATTTAGATTACAATTCCAAGTTGTTGTCTGCTGACGCTATGGTGAACGGTCTGAAAGGAGCGTTGGGCGTGATCTCATAAAGAAATGGCGTATCTCAGTCAAGGGGTACGCCGAGTACATAGGCAATCCTTGTGGGTAAAAAGTAAGCCCACAAACGACTACCATCGCTTGTGGGCATTGTTTTTGGCGGAGAGAGAGGGATTCGAACCCTCGGAACCTTTCGGTTCACAGCTTTTCGAGAGCTGCACCTTAAACCGCTCGGACATCTCTCCAGTTATATCTTCAACATCGGTTCTCAAAAGTGCCTTGGAAAAGCGAGAGAACTGATGGAGAGAACTACAACATATTTACTTTTCAAGGATAGCCGAAAATCCTTGTAAAATCAAGACTTTTCGGAGGGAGCTGTCCAAAGTGGTGCTTCGTTTTCGAGTCAGGCCCGTTATGACCGCTTCGATACACCTCCAGGGGACGGGGGTATTATAGCAGTTTTTTAGTTAAAAATCAAGTGTAAAGATGAAGCGCGGCGAGACAGCCGCGCTTGCTCCGCTTTCCCGGGGCGATTGGACAAACCGTATCAAAATTTTATGCAAAACCCATGGGAAATGCAATCGAATCCAGTAGTGCCGGGAATAAACAAGTGTCTCTGAAATAACTCCCAGGGAGCGCCGCCGGGCGGAGGAAGCCGGAAGGAAAGGGGAGAGCCGGTCCGGGGATGGTGGAAGGACAGGGCGTGGGACCAGAGGGCGATGGGACAGTCTTCTCCCTTGCCGTACTTTTTGTCCCCCACCAGGGGCAGGCTGCGGCTGGCAAACTGGACCCGGATCTGGTGGGTCCGGCCCGTTTCCAGGCGGATGGCGGCCAGAGACAGGGACCCGTTGATCCCCAAAACGCGATAGGTCAGGATGGCCTCCTTCACGTCCTTCCCCGGCTCCTGGACTACCCGGGTCATCCGGGTCTGACGGTCCCGGTACAGAAGGTCCCGCAGCTTTCCCTCCGGCGCCTCGGGGACCCCGTTCAGGACTGCCAGATATTCCTTTTCAAAGGTCCCGTCCGCCACTTGAGCGGAAAGGACACGGGCCATTTCCCGGCTCCGGGCCAGGAGCATCAGACCGCCCACCACCCGGTCCAGCCGGTGAACGGTGCGGATCTCCGCGCTGGCATCCCCCAGGGCCTGGCGCAGAAGGTCCGGCATCCCGCCGGGCTCGTCGGTGGAGAGAACGCCCTGGGGCTTGACGCAGACCAGAATGTCCGGGTCCTGATACAGAATTTCCATTGTCCGCCTCCCGTGGTTTTCTCCATTATAGCAGAAGCGTGGAGAAAAGGCAAACAAAATCTCTCCCCGGCTTGGCCGGGGAGAGGGAAGTCAGACGTTGGGGAGTCGGCGGTAGAGCTTGGTGTAATCCCGCAGCTTCGCCGCCAGGTCCGGGGAGGCGTCTCTGGGGCCCATCCGCCAGACCCAGTTGCCGCCCAGGGTGCCGGGTATGTTGGTCCGGGCCTCCCTGCCCAGGCAGAGAAGGTCCTGCATCTGACTGACAAAGAGAACGGAGGCGGTGGCCATGCCGGCGCGGATCATGCCCCAGCACCAGCCCTCCATGTCCGTGATGTGCATATAGCGGTGGGCAAAGGCCCGCTCCGCCGGGGTAAGCGTCTCCAGCCAGCCCAGGACCGTGGGATTGTCGTGGGTGCCGATGTAACATACGCTCTTTTCCAGACAGTGGTGGGGCAGGTAGTCCGAGTCGCCCTGGGGGTCGAAGGCAAATTGAAGGATCTTCATGCCGGGGAAGCCGGAGCCGTCCAGGAGGGCCCGGACCTGGGGAGTGATGTAGCCCAGATCCTCGGCGATAAATTCCAGGTCCGGGAACCAGCCCGACAGGACCCGTACCAGGTCCATCCCGGGACCGGGGCGCCAGCGGCCCAGCTTGGCGGTGGTGTGGCCGTAGGGAACGGCCCAGTAGCTTTCAAAGCCCCGGAAATGGTCGATGCGGATCACGTCGTAGAGCCGCCGGGCCCCGTCGATCCGGCGGAGCCACCAGTGGTAGCCCTCGGCGGCCAGGGCGTCCCAGTTGTAGAGGGGGTTGCCCCAGAGCTGGCCGTCGGCGGTGAAGGCGTCCGGCGGGACGCCGGCTACCTCCGTGGGGACCCGGTTTTCGTCCAACTGGAAATACTGGGGGCTGTCCCACACGTCGGCGGAGTCCAGGGCCACGTAGATGGGCAGGTCCCCGATGAATTGGATCCCTTTTTCATGGGCATAGGCCCGGAGGGCCCCCCACTGGCTGAAAAAGAGATACTGTAGGAAGACATAGAAGTCCACATCCCCGGCCAGCTTTTCCGCGTAGGCGTCCACGGCCCAGGGCTGGGCCAGGCGGATGTCCTCGTCGGGCCACTGGGTCCAGCTTACGGAGCCGAAGTGGTCCTTCACGGCCATGAATAGGGCGTAGTTTTCCAGCCAGTCCCGGTTTTCCTGCCGGAAGGAATGGACCTCGGACGCCAGAGCCTCCGCGCCCCGCTGATACGCCTTCCGAAGCAGGGGGAAACGGACCCGGTACAGGAGGCCGTAGTCCACCCGGCTCGGGTCGCCGCCCCAGGGCGCCGCGTCCACCTCCTCCTGGGTCAGCAGGCCGTCCCGGATCAGGAAGTCCAGGTCGATGAAGTAGGGGTTGCCGGCGAAGGTGGAGAAGGAGGAATAGGGGCTGTCCCCATAGCTGGTGGGGCCCAGGGGCAGGAGCTGCCAGTAGGACTGGCCCGCTTGGGCCAGAAAATCCACAAAATCATAGGCGCATTTGCCCAGGGTGCCGATCCCGTAGGGGGAGGGCAGGGCGCTGATGGGCAGAAGGACGCCGCTGCTGCGGTACATTCACATCGATCCTTTCATGACGGATTTTGCCGCCCAGGGCGGCGCGACGATTTCTCCCGTCATTTTAGCAAGCCGGCGGGGGAAAGTCAACCGACCCGGCGCAAAGTGACACTTTTTTGGAGAAAACCGATAAGCGGCCGCAAAAAAATTTGGCGAATCTGCCGGGAAACTGGCCCCTGGCTCAGACATTTCAAAAAAACAGGAGCCCGGCGGGAAAAAAGGGAAAGAAAATCTTGCATTTTTCCCCGATTGCCGGTATAATAAATCGATCATTTCTATTCCATGAACGAGGTCGTGCCGTGCATCTGAAATCATTGGAGATCCAGGGCTTCAAGTCCTTTCCGGACAAGACGGTGCTCCACTTCGGCGGGGACATCACCGCCATCGTGGGCCCCAACGGATCGGGAAAATCGAATATCTCCGACGCCATCCTCTGGGTCATGGGCGAGCAGAGCACCAAGACCCTCCGGGGCGGGAAAATGGAGGATGTGATCTTCGGAGGCACCCAGAAGCGGAAGGCGGTGGGCTTTGCCGAGGCCACCCTGACCCTGGACAATACCGACCGGGCCCTGCCTTACGACGCCGACGAGGTGATGATCACCCGGCGGTATTACCGGTCGGGCGAGAGCGAATATTATGTAAACAAACAGTCCTCCCGTCTTCGAGATATCAACGAACTGCTGATGGACACGGGACTGGGCCGGGAGGGCTATTCCAACATCGGCCAGGGCCGGATCGACGAGATCCTGTCCCTCAAGAGCGCCGACCGGCGGGAGATCTTTGAGGAGGCCGCCGGCATCTCCAAGTACCGCCACCGCAAGGAGGAGACGGAGCGCCGCCTGGCCGCCACGGAGGACAACCTGACCCGGATCGGGGACAAGGTCTCCGAATTGGAGCTTCAGTTGGACCCGCTGCGGGAGCAGTCGGAGAAGGCGAAGAAGTATTTGGCGCTAAAGGACACCCTCCGTTCCGTGGAGGTGGCCGTGTGGCTGGACAGCCTGGACCGCCTCTCCGCCGCCGCGAAGAAGGCGGAGGAGGACTACACCTCCGCGTCCTTTGTTTTGCAGCAGGCCCACGACGAGCTGGACCGCCTGTACGCTCAGGCCGGGGACCTGGCGGAGCAGCTCCGCAAAAAGGACGGGGAGCTGGACGCCGCCCGCCGGCGGGTGGGGGAGATGGAAAGCGAGGGCCAGGGGCTCTTTGGCCAGATGACGGTCCTCCGGGGGAGCCTGGACAATGACCGGGCCAACATCGCCCGGATCCGGGAGGAGCTTCAAAGCCAGCAGGACCGCAGCGGCGGCATCGACGCCCAGCTTGCCCAGGCGGCGGAGCGGGTGGAGACCATCGGCGGCCTGATCGAGGAAAAGAACCGCGCCCTGGGGGAGCTGGAAAAGGAGCTTGCCGCCATGACGGCCAGCGCCCAGGGCATGACCCGCCGGTTCCTGGAGCTGCGGGAGCGGGAGACCGCCCTCACCGCCGAGCTGGCGGGCCGGGAGGCGGATCTGAGGTCCCTTTGGGCCGGCATGGAAGAGAGCCGGCGCCGGCGGGAGACGCTGATCTCCGACCTGGCCAGCGGGGCCCTGCGGGAGCAGAACACCCAGGCCGATTTGGAGGACTGCCAGCGGGAGCTGAAGGAGGCCCAGGAGGCCGCCGCCGCCGGGGCCAACGCCGTGGCGGGTTACACCCTCCGCCAGACCAAGCGGGCCAGCCGCCGGGAGGAGCTGGACCGTCAGGTCCGGGCGCTGACCGGGGAATTGGAGGGCGTTCAGGCCAAGGTCCGGGTCTACCGGTCCATGGAGCGGGATTTTGAGAGCTTTCAGAAATCGGTGAAGCTGGTGATGCGGGAGGCCCAGCGGGGGGCGCTGAAGAACATTCACGGCCCCGTGTCCACCCTGATCCGCACCGGGGACCGCTATGCCACTGCCATCGAGATCGCCCTTGGCGCGGCCATGCAGCAGATCGTGGTGGATGCCGAGAGCGACGCCAAGGCCGCTATCAACTACTTAAAACGCACCGGCGGCGGGCGGGCCACGTTCCTGCCTCTTTCCGCCGTGAAGGGCCGGACTTTGGAGGAGCGGGGACTGGAAGACTGCCCCGGCTTTGTGGGGATCGCCTCCACCCTGGTCCGCTGCCGGGAGGAGTACCGGCCGATCGTGGACAATTTACTGGGCAGGACCGTGGTGGCGGAGGACCTGGACCGGGCCATCGCCATGGCCAAGCGGTATGCCAACCGGTTTAAGATCGTCACCCTGGACGGCCAGGTCATGAACCCCGGCGGGTCCATGACGGGCGGCTCCGTCAGCCGGGAGGCGGGGCTCTTGTCCCGGGCCAACGAGCTGGAAAAGCTGGAGGCCCAGGCCGCTACGCTCCAGGAAAGCCTGGAGGCCCAGAAGCGGGAGCTGCAGGAGGCCCAGCGCCTTTGCGACGAGGTGGCCTTCCAGCTTTCGGCGGAACGGGAGCGCCAGCGGGAGGCGGAGGATCAGGTCCTCCGGCTCCAGGGCCAGGAGAAGCAGCACCAGATCCTCCTGGAGGCCATTCGGGACGCCCAGGCCGCCGCCCAGCGGGAGAAGGACGCCCTGGACGCCCGGGAACGGACGGACCGGGAGCGATACGCCGCGCAGACGGCGAAGATCCAGGTATTTCAGGGCCAACTGGCCCAGACCCGGCAGGATCTGGCGGCCCTGGAGGGGAGCCAGAGCGAGGCGTCCCAGAAGGTGGAAGCCCTCCATGAGAAAATGACCGGCCTGAGGACGGAGACCGCCGCCCTGGAAGGGGAGCGGGTCACCGCCGGCGGCCATATCCGGGACCTGGAAGCCCTGCGGGACGCCATGGCCGGGGACCGGGAGAAGAAATTGGCCCTCATCGCCACCCTGGAGGAGAGCTGCCGCCAGCGGGAGGCCCAGATCGAGGACTTGAAAGGAAAGCGGGAGGAGAACGCGGAACGGACCGAGGCGGCCCGCCGGGAAATGGCCGAGGTCCAGGAGGCCCGGGCCAGGGCGGAGGCCGAGAAGACCCGCTCCGAGCGGGAGGCCCAGGAGAAGAACAAGGACATCCTCACCATGGAGCGGGCCTGTGCCCTTTTGGAGCAGAAGAAGGTCACCACCGCCATGGAGGAGCGGCAGATCGTGGACAGGCTGTGGGACAGCTACGGCCTGACCCCAAGCACCGCCGGGGAGGTCCGGGGCGTTATCGAGTCCGCCGCCGCTGGGAACCGGCAGATCGCCGACCTCAAGCGGAAGCTGGCCGGCCTGGGGACCCCCAATCTGGGGGCCGTGGAGGAATACGCCCGGGTGAAGGAGCGCTACGACTACCTCGCCTCCCAGCGGGACGACGTGCTGACCTCCAAGCGGGAGCTGGAGAGCATCCTCCGGGACATCACCCAGGAGATGACCTCCATTTTTCAGACGGAATTCAAGAAGATCGACCACTATTTCGGCCAGACCTTCGCGGAGATGTTCGGCGGCGGCAAGGGCCAGCTCCTTTTGGAGGATCCCCAGGAGCCGCTGACCTGCGGCATCGAGATCCGGGTCCAGCCCCCCGGCAAGCAGGTGAAGACCATTACCCTCCTGTCCGGCGGGGAGAAGGCGTTTGTGGCCATTGCCCTGTATTTTGCCATTTTGAAGGTACGGCCCACGCCGTTCTGTATGCTCGACGAGATCGACGCGGCCCTGGACGACCGGAATGTGGAGCGGTTTGCCTCCTATCTGCACAATTTGAGCCAGAACACTCAGTTTATCGTCATCACCCACCGGCGCGGCACCATGGAGGCGTCCGACGTGCTCTACGGCGTGACCATGCAGGAGCAGGGCGTTTCCAAACTGCTGCGGCTGGACTTGAATCAAATGGAGCAGTATCTGGGTATTATAGAATAAGGAGAAGACTATGGGTTTCTTTGAAAAGATCAAGCAGGGCCTGGCCAAGACCCGGGACGCCATGGCCGCAACGCTGGGCAGCGTGTTTTCCGGCTTCAGCCAGTTGGACGACGACTTCTATGACGAGCTGGAGGAGAGCCTGATCCTGGCGGACATCGGCGTGGGGACCTCCACCAAGGTGGTGGAGCGGCTCCGGGGGGTCATTCGGGAGCGGCGTCTCAAGACGCCCCAGGAGGCCAAGGACGCCTTAAAGGACATTTTGACGGAGATGGTGGACGTTGGCAGCCCGGAGCTGACCCTGAACACCAAGCCATCGGTGATGTTGGTCATTGGCGTCAACGGGGTGGGGAAGACCACCACCATCGGCAAGATCGCCTCTCAGATGGTCGCCCAGGGGAAGAAAGTCCTGCTGGTGGCCGGGGACACCTTCCGGGCCGCCGCGGCGGACCAGTTGGAGATCTGGGCCCGCAGGGCCGGGGCGGAGATCGTGCGGCAGCACGAGGGGGCGGACCCCGCCGCGGTGGTCTTTGACGGCCTCCAGGCCGCCAAGGCCCGGGGCGTGGACGTGGTCCTCATCGACACCGCCGGGCGGCTCCACAACAAGCAGAATCTGATGAACGAGCTGAACAAGATCAGCCGCGTGGTGGCGCGGGAGCTGCCAGAGGCGGACAAGGAGGTCCTGCTGGTCCTGGACGGCACCACCGGCCAGAACGGACTGATCCAGGCCCGGCAGTTCAAGGAGATCGCCGGGGTCACCGCCATCGCCCTGACCAAGCTGGACGGCACCGCCAAGGGCGGAATGGTCATCGCCGTGGCGGACGATCTCCAGATCCCCGTGAAATTCGTGGGGGTCGGGGAGAAGGCGGAGGACCTGATGGTCTTCCGGCCCCGGGAATTTGTGGACGCGCTGCTGTGAGGTGAGGGCTGTGAAAGTCGTTTTGGCAAGCAAAAATCCCCACAAGCTGGTGGAGATCGAGAAGATCCTGGCCCCCCTGGGCATCGAAATGGTCCTGGAATCCCAGTTGGGCGTGGATATCGAGGTGGAGGAGACAGGGACCACCTTTGAGGAAAATTCCCTGCTGAAAGCGAAAACGGTCATGGAGGCCACGGGCCTGCCCGCTCTGGCGGACGACTCGGGCATCGCCGTGGACGCCTTAAACGGCGCGCCGGGGGTCTACTCTGCCCGGTACGGCTTTGACGACACCCTGGACGACTGGGGGCGGCTGCTGCTCCTGCTGAAAAACACCGAGTCCGTACCGGACGGGAAGCGGCAGGCCCAATTCGTCTGCGTCATCACCCTGGCCTGCCCCGACGGGAGGGTCGTCCAGGTCCGGGGGGAGGCCCACGGCATCCTGACCCGGGAGGCGAAAGGGGAGGGAGGCTTCGGCTATGACCCCATTTTCTACTATCCCCCTCTGGGCAGGACCTTTGCCCAGTTGAGCCCCGAGGAAAAGAATCAAGTGTCCCACCGGGCCCGGGCCCTGGCGGCGCTGTATGAGAAGCTGAAGGAGGATGGCTATGCTGACAAGTAAGGAGCGGGCGGAGCTTCGCTCCCGGGCCAACACCCTGGAGACCACCCTGATGGTGGGCAAGGGCGGCGTGACGGAGCAGGTCGTCGCCGAGGCGGAGGCGCAGCTCACCGCCCGGGAGCTGGTGAAGGGCCGGGTCCTGGAGGGCTCCCTGCTCACCGCCCGGGAGGCCAGCGACCTTCTCTGCCAGGCTACCGGAGCCGACGGCGTGTCCGCCCTGGGCAGCCGGTTCGTGATCTACCGGTTCAGCGAGAAATGCCAGGCCGAGCGCAACCAGGTGGGCCGCGCCAGGCGGAAGGAGACGCCGGTCTCCAAGTCCGACCCGGTCCGCAAGGGCCTCCGGGCCCGGCGGATGGCCGCCAAGCGGCAGCGGGAGGAGCGGAACGCCTTCTTCCGCCAGAAGGCGGTGGAGGCAGCCATCGAAAAGCGAAAGGAATCGAAATCAGAGGAATAAACGCGGGAGGCGAGGACATTGGCGCGGATCGGAATTTATGGCGGGGCCTTCAATCCCCCCCATTTGGGCCATCTCCGGGCGGCGGAGGCGGCGCGGGAGGCCCTGGCTCTGGACAAAGTGCTCCTGGTGCCCACGGGGGAGTCCCCCCACAAGCCCCTGCCGGAGGGCTCCCCCTCGGGGCCGGACCGGCTGGACCTGCTGCGCCTGGCGGTGGGGGACCTGCCGGGGCTGGAGGTGTCCGACATGGAGCTGCGCCGCTCCGGGCCCAGCTATTCCTATGAGACAGTGGAGGCGCTCCGGGCGGAGCACCCGGACGACGAGCTGTATTTTCTCATGGGAACGGATATGCTCCTGTCCTTCCGGACCTGGCGGGAGCCGGAGCGGATCTTGAAATGCGCCGCCCTGGCGGTGGTCCCCCGGGGCCAGAAGGGAGAGAAGGAGGCCATTGCCCGGGAAAAGGCCGTCCTGGGCTCTATGGGGGCCCGGGTGACGGTGATCGACGCGCCGGTGACGGCCATCTCCTCCACGGACCTGCGGCGGATGCTGGTCTTTCGCTGCGCCGGGGAATTTCTCCCCCGGGACGTGGAGGCGGAGATTGAAAAGCGGGGCCTCTACGGCGCCGGCCGGTCCTACCGGGACCTGCCCATGGCGGAGCTGGAGCCAGTGGCCCTGGGTCTGCTGAATCCCAACCGGGTCAGACACGTCCTCGGCTGCCGGGACACGGCGGCGGGTCTGGCCCGCCGCTGGGGCGCGGACGAGACCGATGCCGCCCGGGCGGGCCTGCTCCACGACGTGACCAAGGCCCTGGACGGCCCCCTGCAGTTGACTCTGTGCCGGGCCTACGGAGTGGACCTGGACGCCTTTTCCGCCCAGAATCCCAAGACGCTCCACGCTCTGACGGGCAGCCTGGTGGCGGAGCGGATCTTCGGGGAGGACCCGGCGGTGGTGTCCGCCATTCGAAGCCACACCACCGGCAAGCCAAATATGAACTTATTGGAAAAGATCCTCTATGTGGCGGACTACATGGAGCCCAACCGGGACTTCCCCGGGGTGGAGCGGCTCCGGGAGCTGGCCTGGTCCGATCTGGACGGGGCCTTGACGCTGGGCCTGGAAATGACCCTTGATGTGCTGCGGGAGCAGGGGCGGGAGATCTCCCCCGAGTCCCAGGAGGCGCTGCGATATCTGCTGGCCCACAAGGAATGAACCAAAGGAAGGTGGAAATATTATGTTAACTACAAAAGAAGCTGCGGCCCTGGCCGTCAACGCCCTGGACAGCAAGAAGGGCATTGGCATCCGCCTGCTGAAGATCGACCAGGTCTCCACCCTGGCGGACTACTTCATCATCTGCACCGGCACCTCCAACACCCACGTCCGGACCCTCTGCGACTTCGCGGAGGTGACTCTGACCCAGGCGGGGGAGCCCCTGCTGGGCCGGGAGGGCCACCGGGGGGACACCTGGGTCCTGCTGGACTTTGGGGCCGTGGTGATCCACGTGTTCACCGAGGAGGCCCGGGAGTTTTACGACCTGGAACGGCTCTGGGCCGACGCGGAGCAGGTGGACTTGAAGGACATTCTCACTGGAAGCTCGGTGTAAGGAGGGACGGGATATGAACTACGAATTTGGGGCCATCGAGGCCAAATGGCAGAAGATCTGGGAGGAGAAGAAGCTCTACGCCTGCCAAAACGGCGGCGACAGGGAGAAATTCTATGCGCTCGTGGAGTTTCCCTACCCCTCCGGCGAGGGCCTCCATGTGGGCCATCCCCGGCCCTACACGGCCATGGACATCATTGCCCGGAAGAAGCGGATGGAGGGGAAAAACGTCCTTTTCCCCATCGGCTATGACGCTTTCGGCCTGCCCACGGAGAACTACGCCATCAAGCACCATGTCCATCCCCGGATGGTGACGGAGCGGAACATCGCCAATTTCCGACGCCAGCTCAAGTCCCTGGGCTACAGCTTTGACTGGGACCGGGAGATCAACACCACGGACCCCAAGTATTTCAAATGGACCCAGTGGATCTTCCTGCAAATGTTCAAAAACGGCCTGGCCTACAAGACCCGGATGCCCGTGAACTGGTGTACTAGCTGCAAGTGCGTCCTGGCCAACGAGGAGGTCACCGAGGGCGTCTGTGAGCGCTGCGGCTCCCCCGTGATCCGGAAGGAGAAGAGCCAGTGGATGCTGCGGATCACCAAGTACGCGGACCGGCTCATCGATGATCTGGAGGGGCTGGACTATATCGAGCGGGTGAAGCTCCAGCAGACTAACTGGATCGGCCGGAGCCACGGCGCGGAGGTCACCTTCCGCTCCACCCTGGGGGACGACATCCTGGTCTACACCACCCGCCCCGACACGCTTTTCGGCGCCACCTACATGGTCCTGTCTCCGGAGCATGAGCTGATCGGCAAGTGGATGGACCGCCTGGATAATCCCCAGGAGGTCAAAGCCTACCAGGCCGCCGCCGCCGCCAAGTCCGACTTAGAGCGCACCGAGCTCAACAAGGAGAAGACCGGCGTGAAGCTGCTGGGCGTTCAGGGCATCAATCCCGTCAACGGGAAGGAGATCCCCATTTTCATCTCCGACTATGTGCTGTCTACTTACGGCACCGGGGCCATCATGGCGGTCCCCGCCCACGACGACCGGGACTGGGCCTTCGCCAAGGCCTTCGGCCTGCCCATCATCGAAGTGGTGGCCGGCGGCAACGTGGAGGAGGCGGCCTTCACTCTGAAGGACGACACCGGGATCATGGTCAACTCCGGCTTCCTAAACGGCATGACGGTCCGCCAGGCCATTCCCGCCATCACCAAGTGGCTGGAGGAGCAGGGCATCGGCAGGGCCAAGACCAACTATAAGCTCCGGGACTGGGTCTTTGCCCGCCAGCGGTACTGGGGCGAGCCCATTCCCATCGTCCACTGTCCCGTCTGTGGCCAGGTGGCCCTGCCGGAGGATCAGCTTCCCCTGCTGCTGCCGGATGTGGAGAGCTACGAGCCCACCGACGACGGGGAGAGCCCCCTGTCCGCCATCACCGACTG
>CANQQO010000046.1 GCA_947625965.1 uncultured Oscillospiraceae bacterium | reverse complement strand
GCTGTGTTAGTGGCACCTGTGTTTCATTCCCTTTGGTGCCTTGTAGCGCAGCGGAAAGGAATGGTCATAAAGATGAAAAAATCCGTTTTGAAAGAATACGCCCGTCTCATCGTCCGCGGCGGCATGAACGTCCAACCCGGCCAGGAGGTCCTGATCCGGGCGGGACTGGACCAGCCGGAATTTGTGAAGCTGGTCGTGGAGGAGGCATACAAGGCCAAGGCGAAAGAGGTAAAGGTGGAGTTTTCCTACGCCCCTCTGGACAAGGTCCACGTCCGCTATCAGTCCGTCAAGACCCTGGGGACGGTCAAGGAATGGGAAAAGGCCCGGCAGCAGCACTACGTGGACGTGGTGCCCTGCACCCTGTTCCTGGACAGCGAGGACCCCGACGCCGGCAAGGGAATGAACAGCGCCAAGCTGGCGAAGGCCCGGATGCTGTCCTACCCCATTTTGAAGCCCTACCGGGATCAGTTGGAAAACAAGCAGCAGTGGTGCATCGCGGCGGTCCCCGGCGTGGCCTGGGCCAAGAAGGTCTTCCCGGGCCTGCCCAAGGGCCAGGCGGTGGAGAAGCTGTGGGAGGCCATTCTGGCCGCCTCTCGGGCGGAGGGCGACGCGGTGAAGGCTTGGGAGGACCACGACCAGGACCTGATGGACCGCTGCGACTACCTCAACAGCCTGGGCATTGCCTCCCTCCACTACACCGCCGATAACGGCACGGACCTGACCGTCGGCATGATCCGGCAGGCCCGTTTCTGCGGCGGCGGGGAGAAGAGCAAGCTCGGCATCTTCTTCAATCCCAACATTCCCACGGAGGAATGCTTCATCTCCCCCATGCGGGGCCAGGCCGAGGGCGTGGTCTACGCCACGAAGCCCCTGAGCTACCAGGGCCAGATGATCGAAAACTTCTCCCTCCGCTTTGCGGGCGGCAAGGTGGTGGAGGTCCGCGCGGAGAAGGGCGAGGCCCTGTTGAAGACCATGATCTCCATGGACGAGGGGGCCAGCTACCTGGGCGAGTGCGCCCTGGTGCCCCAGTCCAGCCCCATCGCGAAAAGCGGCCTTCTGTTCTACAACACCCTCTTCGACGAGAACGCCGCCTGCCATCTGGCTCTGGGGGCCGGCTTTGCCGACACCATCGAGGACTTCCATAACAAGACCCTGGACGAGTGCCGGGCGCTGGGCGTCAACGACTCCATGATCCACACCGACTTCATGATCGGCTGCGACACCATGAATATCGACGCCGTCACCTGGGACGGGAAGACCGTTCCCATCTTCCGAAACGGCGAGTGGGCCTTCTGACCCGCCGGCCGAAAAGAGAAACCGTTGAAAAAATCGAAAAAAATGCTTGCAATTCCCCGGAAGATGTGCTATGATATCCGGGCGATTGAAAATTAGGGGGCATTGTGCCCTTTACTGCTGGCAAGAAAGAGGTGAACAACATGAAGGAAGGTATCCATCCCAAGTACCAACAGACCACGATCCGCTGTGCCTGTGGCAACGTCTTTACGACCGGCTCCACCAAGAAGGACATCCGCGTTGAGATCTGCTCTAAGTGCCACCCTTTCTATACCGGCAAGCAAAAGCTGGTTGACACCGGTGGACGTGTTGATCGGTTCAACAAGCGCTTTGGCCTGAAATGATGAAGAAAAGCCCGCACTGCGCTTCCGTAGTGCGGGCTTTTTTGCGCGTATCCCCGGCGGCGCGGAGACACTGGAAGGAGAATGTATGCAATCGAATTTTGACGCCGCCGCCCCGGAGCGGGCGGTGCTGGTGGGGCTGAAGGCGGACACCTTCTCCCCGGAGGACAACGCCACCGAGGAGAGCCTGGAAGAGCTGGAGGCCCTTCTGGAGACCGCCGGCGGCTTCTGCACCGGCAAGGTCCTCCAATCCCGCCACGCCCCCGACGCCCACAGCTTCATCGGCGAGGGCAAGGCCGCCGAGGTGCGGATGCTGGCCCAGGCCACCCTTTCCACCATGGTGATCTTTGACAACGAGCTGTCCCCCGGCCACATTCGGGCCTTGGAGGAGATCTTCGGCCTGCCGGTCCTGGACCGGAGCGCCCTGATCCTGGACATCTTCGCGCAGCGGGCCCGGACCAGGGAGGGCCGCCTCCAGGTAGAGCTGGCCCAGTACCAGTATTTACTGCCCCGCCTCTCCGGCATGGGGGAGGCCCTCTCCCGCCAGGGCGGCGGCATCGGCGCCCGCGGCCCCGGCGAGACCAAGCTGGAAACGGACCGCCGCCACATTCGGGAGCGGATCGACCGGCTGAAAAGCGAGCTGGCCCAGGTCCGCCAGGTCCGTTCCGTCCAGCGCCGGCGGCGGCAGAAGAACGCCGTGCCGGTGATCGCCCTGGTGGGCTACACCAACGCCGGCAAGTCCACCCTTTTGAATCTTCTCACTGGCGCGGGCATCCCCGCCAACGACCGGCTGTTCGACACGCTGGACACCACCTCCCGGACCTTCCGGGTCAGCAGTCAGACCGAGGCGATCCTCTCCGACACGGTGGGCTTCATCGCCAAGCTGCCCCACCACCTGGTGGACGCCTTCCGGGCGACCCTGGAGGAATTGGAGTACGCGGACCTGCTGCTCCATGTCATCGATGCCTCCTCCCCCGACCGGGAGGCCCAGATCGCGGTGGTGGACCGGCTGATCGCCCAGCTCGCCGCCCCCGGCACCCCGGTCCTGCGGGTCTACAACAAGATGGACCGGGTCTCCCCGGAGGACATTCCGTCGGACCGGGACGCCGTGGCCCTCTGCGCCAGGACCGGCCAGGGGACGGAGGCCCTTCTCCGCGCCATAGAAGCCGCCCTGGACCGGGGGAAGCACCATGTATGGCTCCGCCTGCCCTACTCCCAGGCGGGCTTTGTGGAGGCCCTTCACGACGGGGCCAAGGTCCTGTCCCTGGAATACACCGGCGGCGGCATTGAGGCCGAGGCGGTGGTGGACTCCATTTTCTATGGCCGCCTGCGGGAATATATCGTAAAGGAGCGCTGACGTGGAGGAATACCTGGTCCCCACCGGCTACGGAGAAGGGGAATTTACGGAGAAAAAGTCCCGCTTTATCGGCCGGCTCTGGCCCGCCGCCACGGAGGCGGAGGCGCTGGCCCATATCCAGGAGATGAAAAAGCAATATTCCGACGCCACCCACAACTGCTGGGCCTACCTTCTCAAGGACGGCCCCGCCCGCTTCTCCGACGACGGGGAGCCCGGGGGCACCGCTGGCCTGCCCATGGTCCAGGTTTTGCAGCGAGAGGGCCTTTTCGACGCGGTCTGCGTGGTCACCCGCTACTTTGGCGGCATCCTCCTGGGGGCCGGGGGCCTGGTCCGGGCCTATACCAAGGGGGCGAAGATCGCGGTGGACGCCGCCGGCAAGTCCATGAAGCGGATCTGGACCGTCCTGTACATTCCCTGCCCCTATTCGTTCTACGAGCGGATACGGTCGGAGACCCTGTCCTGGGGAGGCGTGGTCCGGGATGTCCAATTCGGCTCCGAGGTGGAGCTGGAGGTGCTGCTGCCCCAGGCGCGGACGGCGAGCTTTCTGGCCCGGCTGTCGGACCTGTCCGCCGGGAAGGTGGAGGCCCTGGAAACGGGCCGGGAATACCGGGCTCTCCCGGTTTGATATGATATCGTTTTTATCACTTTCTTGCGAAAGAAAGGGGAAAATCTGTGAAAAAGAGGTGAAAGGATGTCCGTTCGAGAGGAATTGGAGGCGCTGGAACGCCAGTTTTTGGGTCCCAACGCCGCCCTGTCGGAAAACAGCCGGGGCCGTCTCCGTCCCGAGCCCGCCCAGCCGGGGGAGGTCCGGACCTGCTACCAGCGGGACACGGACCGGATCGTCCACAGCAAGGCTTTCCGCCGCCTGACCCACAAGACCCAGGTCTTCCTTCAGCCCGAGGGGGACCACTACCGGACCCGGATGACCCACACCCTGGAGGTCGCGCGGATCGCCCGGACCATCACCCGGGGCCTCCGGCTCAACGAGGACCTGACCGAGGCCATCGCCATGGGCCATGACCTGGGCCACACCCCCTTCGGCCACGCCGGGGAGGCGGCCCTGTCCGAGGTCCTGGGCCAGCCCTTCCGCCACAACGAGCAGAGCCTCCGGGTGGTGGATCTGCTGGAAAACGGGGGAAGGGGCCTGAACCTGACCTATGAGGTCCGCATGGGCATCCTGGGTCACACGGGGGACCGGATCCCCGAGACCTGGGAGGGCCAGGTGGTCCGCCGCTCGGACCAGATCGCCTATGTCAATCACGACATCGACGACGCCATCCGCGCCGGCATCCTGACGGACGCGGACATTCCCCGCCCCATCTCCCAGATCCTTGGGGGCACCCACCGGGAGCGGATCAACACCCTGGTCTGCGACGCCATTGCCTATTCCCGTGCCCAGGGGGCGGTGGGCCTGTCGCCCGAGGTGGACGGCGCCCTCCGGGATCTGCGGACCTTCATGTTCCAGCGGGTCTACCGCAACCCCGTCGCCAAGGGCGAGGAGAGCAAAGCCAAGGCCATGCTCCAGCGCCTCTATCAATACTACTGCGACCACCCGGAGCGCCTGCCGGAGGACATGGCCCCCCAGCTCGCCGCCGAGGGCAAGGCCCGCGCCGTCTGCGATTACATCGCCGGGATGACGGACAAATACGCGGTGGACAAATACACGGAGATTTTTATCCCCTCGGGCTGGCAAGTCCGGGGATAATGTGCTATAATATTCGACACGGAGCATCCCCCGCTTTCCGCTCCGCGGTCCAATCGCTTTTTGATTCGGAATTTTTCCGTTTCCCGATCAGATCGATCCCAACAAGGAGGTGGTTTTCATGCCGTTTCCCCCCGCGTTTCTCGACGAGCTGGTGGCCCGCAACCCGATCGAGGAGGTCGTGGGCCAATATGTGAATCTGCGCCGGAGCGGCAGCAATCTATTCGGCCTGTGCCCCTTCCATGGGGAGAAGACCGCCTCCTTTTCCGTGTCCCCCGACAAGGGGATGTTCTACTGCTTCGGCTGCCATAAGGGCGGCGGGGTCATTCATTTCCTCATGGAGATCGAAAACCTGAGCTACGCCGACGCGGTCCGGGCCCTGGCCCAGCGGGTGGGCATGACGGTGCCGGAGGACGACCGATACCAAAGCCGCTACCGCCAGCAGGAGCGCCTCTGGGCCCTGACCAAGGAGGCCGCCCGGTACTACCACGCCCAGCTCTACGCCCCCGCCGGGGCCGCGGGCCTCGCCTACGCCCAAAAGCGGGGCATGACCAAAAGCACCCTGACCAAATTCGGGGTGGGCTTCGCCCCGGACGCCTGGTCCGGCCTGGTGGACGCCATGCGCGCCAAGGGCTACACCGACCAGGAGCTGACGGCGGCCGGCCTGGTCTCCGAGAAGAACGGCAGAATCTACGACCGGTTCCGCAACCGGCTGATGTTTCCCATCATCGACGTCCGGGGCAATCTGATCGGCTTCGGCGGGCGGGTGATGGACGACTCCACCCCCAAGTACCTGAACTCCCCGGAGACTCTGATCTTCAACAAGCGGAAGAACCTCTTCGCCCTGAACCTGGCGAAAAAGAGCAAGCTGGGCTACCTGATCCTGGTGGAGGGCTACATGGACGCGGTGAGCCTTCATCAGTACGGCTTTGACTGCGCCGTGGCCTCCCTGGGCACCGCCCTGACGGAGGACCACGCCACCCTCCTGACCCGCTACACCGAGGAAGTGGTCCTCCTCTACGACGCCGACGAGGCCGGCCAGGACGCCACCCGCCGGGCCATTCCCATTTTGGAGCGGGCGGGGCTCCGGGTGAAGGTCCTCAAGGTCAAGGACGCCAAGGACCCCGACGAATTTTTGAAAAAATTCGGCGCGGACCGCTTCCAGGTCCTCCTGGAAGGGGCCTCCAACCGGGTGGAGTATCAGCTCTCCGCTATTGGGAAAAAATACGACTTGAAAGAGGATGACCAGCGCGTCCGTTTCGTCCAGGAGGCGGCGGACCTGATCAGCACCCTGGGCAGCGCCGTCCAGCGGGAGATCTACGGAGGACGGGCGGCGGAGGCCGCCGGCATCACCGCCGACGCCATGAAGCTGGAGGTGGACAAGGCATACCGCCGCCGCCGCGCCCGGGAGAAAAAGCGCCAGGAGCGGATCGACCTGGCCCCGGCCCAGGCCCTCCGGCCCAAGGACCGGAATATCCGCTATGACAATATGAAGTCCGCCATGGCCGAGGAGACCCTCATCGCCTGTCTGATGAAGGACCCCGCCCTGGCGGAGAAGACCGGCGGCCTGACGGAGGCGGACTTCTCCGTGCCCCTGCTGGGCCGGGTGTTCCGTCAGCTCATGGACCGGCACAAGGAGGGTCTTGAGCTGTCCATCGCCGTCCTGGAGGGTTTGAGTCCCGAGGAGACCTCCCACCTGGCCGGCGTCCTCCAGCGCCATCAAGGCCCCGCCCAGGAGCAGGCGGTGGCGGACTGCCTGGCGGTGATCCAGGACCAGCGCCGCGCCGCCGGCGCCGCCACGGAGGAGGACCTTCTGGCCCTGCGGGACCGAATGAAGCAGAGAAAAGGGGTCAAGCCATGAGCCCGACGGCTTTGGAAGAGAAGGAACAGCCGGTGGTCAGCGCCGGCGAGGACGATCTGCGGCAGTACCTCCGGGAGATCCGCAGCTACCCCCAGTTGACGCCGGAGGAGGAGCGCTCCCTTGCCCGGCGCTGCGCCCAGGGGGACGAGGAGGCCGTCCGGCAGATGGTCAGCTCCAATCTGCGGCTGGTGGTGTCCGTTGCCCGGGAGTATGCCGGGCGGGGGGTGCCCCTGCTGGACCTGATCCAGGAGGGCAGCATCGGCCTGCTGGTGGCGGCCCGGAAATTTGACTATACATTGGACTACCGCTTCTCCACCTACGCCACCAAGTGGATCCGCCAGGGGGTCACCCGCTGCCTGATGAATCACGGCGGGGTGATCCGGGTGCCGCTGCACACGGCGGAGCGGATGCGGCGGGTCAGCGCCGCCCAGGCGGCCCTGCTTCAGGAGACGGGGGAAGACCCCACCCCGGAGCAGATCGCGGAAAAGTGCGGCCTGCCCGTGGACAAGGTGAAGAAGCTCCTGTCCCTGGCCCCCCAGACCTGCTCCCTGGACGCCCCCATGGGGGACGGGGAGGACGACGCCACCCTGGGGGCGGTCCTTGCGGACCGCCAAGCCAGCGAGCCCCAGGAGGAGCTGGTGCGCCAGGAGCTCCGCCGGACCCTGGACGCCCTGCTGGACCGTCTGACCCCCCGCCAGCGGGAGGTCCTTCAGCTCCACTATGGCCTCACCGGCGGACCGGTCCACTCCCTGGAGGAGATCAGCAAAACGCTGGGCGTTTCCAAGGAGCGGGTCCGTCAAATCGAGCGTCAGGCCATGGACAAGCTGCAAAAGCTGGGCGTGAGCCTGGGATTGGAGGATTATTTGGAGTGAACGAGGATTTTACCTTTGAACAGGCCCCCTTTGAAGCGGCCCTGCTGTCTGTCAGGCCGGGGAGCGCCTTTTCGGCGGCCCGGCTCCTGGCCCTGTTGGAGGGGGAGAGCGAGCCGGAGGTGGAGGCGGCCTTCGCCCTGGCGGAGGAGCTGGACCTGAGCCTCACCATGGACCTGCCCCCCGACGACGCGCCAACGGAGCGTCTGGCCTGGGAGGACCGTCAGGTCCGGGCGGGGACCCTTCGCCAGTCCCTTGGGGAAAACGACCCCCTCCGCCTCTACTTAAACGAGATCGGAGAGCGTCCCCTGTCCGCCCAGGCGGCCCAATCCCTGGCGGAGAAGAGCCTGTCCGGCGACCAGCGGGCCATGGAGGCCCTGGCCCAGGGGTATCTTCCCCGGGCGGCGGAGCTGGCTATGACCATGACGGGCCGGGGCGTGCTGCTTCTGGATCTGATCCAGGAGGGGAGCCTTGCCCTCTGGCAGGGGCTTCTGGCCTATGAGGGCGGGGATTTTTCCGCTTTCGCGGACCGGAGGGTCCGCTTCGCCCTGGTCAAGGCCATCGCCCTGCAGGCCCGGGCCCAGGGCGTGGGCCGGGAGCTGAAAAAGTCCCTGGAACGCTACCAGGCGGCGGACCGGGACCTGCTGGGCCGGCTGGGCCGCAATCCCCTCCGGGAGGAGCTGGCCCAGGCCCTTGGCTGGAACCTGGAGGAGACGGAGCGCGTTGAAAAGCTCCTCTCCGACGCCCGCGCCGCCCAGAAGACTCCCAGGGAACCGGAGAACGAGCCCCAGCCGGTGGAGCACACCGCCTATTTCCAGAGCCGCCAGCGCGTGGCGGAACTGCTCACGGCCCTGCCGGAGGAGGACGCCCGGCTCCTGACCCTTCGCTTTGGTCTGGAGGGCGGCAAGCCCGCCACGGTGGAGCAGGCGGCCCAGGCCCTTGGGATCCCCGCCGAGGAGGTCCTTCGCCGGGAGGCGGCGGCCCTGCTGCGGCTACGGGAAGAAACGTAAAGGAGATTCAGCATGGAAAAGACCTACGCCGTCGCCATCGACGGCCCCGCCGGGGCGGGAAAGAGCACTCTAGCCCGGCTCCTGGCCAAGGACCTGGGCTGGTACTACGTGGACACCGGCGCCATCTACCGGACAGTCGCCTACTATCTGCGTCTGCTGGGAATCAGCCCCAGGGACGCCGACGGAGCGGCCCGTTACATAGACGAGGTAAATATTCAGATCACCTACGACCCCCAGGGCGTTCAGCATATGTGGATGAACGGCCTGGATGTGACGGAGGACATTCGGACCCCGGAGATCTCCCAGGGGGCCTCCCTGGTCTCCGCCCATCCCCCGGTCCGGCGGGCCCTGCTGGAAATGCAGCGGGACCTGGCCCGCCGCCACAACGTGGTGATGGACGGCCGGGACATCGGCACGGTGGTCCTGCCGGAGGCGGCGGTGAAGCTGTTCCTCACCGCCTCCCCGGAGGTCCGCGCCCGCCGCCGTCACGCGGAGCTGGCGGCCAAGGGAAAGAAGGACGCCTACGACCAGGTCCTCTCCGACCTGCTGCGCCGGGATGCGCAGGACGCCACCCGGGCCATCGCCCCTCTGCGCCAGGCTCCCGACGCGGTGCTGCTGGACACCACCGGCCTGGACATTCCCCAGGCCCTCGCGGCCATGCGGGCCATCGTCAAGGAGAAGACCGGCCTATGATCCGCCTTGCCAAGAGCGCCGGCTTCTGCTTTGGGGTGGACCGGGCCATGAGCCTGGTGGAGGAGGCCGCCGGCCGAGGAAAGACCGTGGTGACCCTGGGCCCCATCATCCACAACCGCCACGCCGTGGCCCATTTGGAGGACCTGGGCGTCCGGGTCATTGACCGGCCCCAGGACGCGCCCCCCGGCGCGTCGGTGGTGATCCGCTCCCACGGGGTGGGGCGGGACACCTACCGGGCCCTGGAAGCCGCCGGAGCGGAGATTATTGACGCCACCTGTCCCTTTGTCAAGCGGATCCACCGTCTGGTGGAGCAGGCGGAGAAGGAGGGCCGGGTCAGCGTCATTATCGGCCAGCGGTCCCACCCGGAGGTGCTGGGCATTGCCGGATGGTGCGATCATTTTCGGGTCTTTGAGACGCCCCAAGAGCTGAAAAATTGGTCGAAATCCCCCGATACTCCGGCAGATTTGCCAATTTGCATGGTTTGTCAAACAACTTCCCCCGAATCTTTGTGGGAAATGTGCGAAAAAATTGCAAAAAAACAGTTTACTAACTTGAAAATTTTTGATACAATATGTAAAGCAACAGAGTATCGGCAGAAGGAGGCGGCTGATTTGAGCGCCGCCTGTCAGGCCATGGTCGTCGTGGGGGATCGGACAAGCTCCAACACGGGCCGCCTGGAAATGATCTGCCGGGAGCATTGCGAGAAAGTCGTACTGGTGGACAGTGCCTCGGAGCTGGACCCAACGTTTTTCCGCGGTGTGACGAATGTTGGAGTCACGGCGGGCGCGTCTACGCCAGCGTGGATAATAAAGGAGGTCAACAAGAAAATGAGCGAAATTGTCAATGCCGAGGCTGCCCAGGAAGAGAGCTTTGAGGCCCTTCTGGAACAGTCCATCAAAACGCTTAACACGGGTGACAAGGTCACTGGCGTCGTGACGGGCTTCGGAGCCACTGAGGTCCAGATCGACCTGGGCACCAAGCACGCCGGCTATATCCCCAACGACGAGGTCAGTTCCGATCCTTCCATAAAGCCCGAGGAAGTTCTCCATGTGGGTGACGAGGTGGAGGTCTTCGTGGTGCGCGTCAACGACCAGGAGGGCACCTGCCAGCTTTCCAAGAAGAAGCTGGACGGGATGCGCGTCTGGGACGAGATGGCCGCCTACGCCGAGGAGAAGACCACCGTCGAGGGCACCATCACCGAGGACAATAAGGGTGGTCTGGTCGCCAATGTGAAAGGCGTCCGGGTATTCATCCCCGCCTCTCAGTCCGGCATCGCCAAGGGCGGCGATATGAAGGCCATGGTGGGCAAGACCGTCAAGCTGAAGATCACCGAGGTCAACCGTGCCCGCCGCCGGGTCATCGGCTCCATCCGTGCCGTGGCCGCCGAGGAGCGGAAGGCCGCCCAGGAGAAGATCTGGAGCGAGATCGAGGTCGGCAAGAAGTATCACGGCGTGGTGAAGTCCCTGACTTCCTACGGCGCCTTTGTGGACGTCGGCGGCGTGGACGGCATGGTCCATGTCACCGAGCTGAGCTGGAACCGGATCAAGACCCCCGCCGACGTGGTGAAGGTTGGCGACGAGATCGACGTGTACGTCATTTCCTTCGATCCTGTGAAGCACAAGATCTCCCTGGGCTACAAGACCCCGGAGATGAACCCCTGGAATCAGTTCATGACCAAGTTCCAGGTGGGCGACGTGGTGGATGCCAAGATCGTCAAGCTGATGACCTTCGGCGCCTTTGCCGAGATCATTCCCGGCGTGGACGGCCTGATCCACATCTCCCAGATCGCTGACCGCCGCATCGGCAAGCCCGAGGACGTGCTGAAGGAGGGCCAGGAGGTCAAGGTGAAGATCACCGACATCGACGCGGAGAACAAGCGCATCTCCCTGTCCATCCGGGCCCTGTTGGAGTCCGCGGAATAATCGATCAAAATTCAAAAAGGGCCGGCCTTTGCCGGTCCTTTTTCCAAATCAGGAGGAAGCGCTATGGTCAAGCACATCGTCATTTACACATTAAAAGAGGGCCAGGACAAGGACGCCGCCGTGGCTTTCATCGCCTCGCTGCTGGAGCCCCTGGCGGGCCAGATCCCGGGCCTGCAAAAGCTGGAGGTCCGCCGGACCTACCAGGGCGGCATGGACTACTGCCTCTACTCCGAGTTTGAGAGCCGGGAGGCCCTGGCGGCCTATCAGGTCCACCCCAAGCACCTGGCCGCCAAGGAGCAGTTCCATCACCTCCTGGCCACCCGGGTCTGCGCCGACTACGATGCCTGAGAGGATCCTGGTGGTGGGCTGTCCCGGCGCGGGCAAGAGCACCCTGGCCCGCCGTCTCCGGGACCTGACGGGCCTTCCGCTGTACCCGCTGGACCTTCTCTGGCACCGCCCCGACAAAACCACCGTCTCCCAGGAGGTCTTTGACCGGGCCCTGGACGCCATCCTCTCCCAGGACCGCTGGATCCTGGACGGCAACTATGACCGCACGCTGGAACGCCGCCTGGCCCGCTGCAACGAGGTCTTTTTTCTGGACTATCCCCTGGAGGTCTGTCTGGAAGGGGCGAGAGCCCGGATCGGTACGGTCCGAGAGGACCTTCCCTGGGTGGAGGACACTCTGGACCCGGAATTCTACCAGTGGATCCTGGACTATCCCAAAGAGCGCCTCCCCCGCCTGCGGGCCCGCCTTGCGGCCTGCGGGAACGCCATTCCCATCCACACCTTTTACGCCCGCTCCGAGGCGGAGGCGTATTTTACGGACCTGGAAGGAAAAGGGCGGGCGTGATCCCAAGAAAAAGCCGTGTTTTTCGGTTCAAGTCGGTTTTAACGACACCAGCTTTGAAAAACATCGCGCCGATCGTTCAGAAGCGCGCCGAAAGCGGCCGGTCCCTTTCAGTCTTCGTTCCCATCGCAGCGAGGGGCGGCGGCCCGGAAACGCTCTGCCTCCGCTTTCAGCGGGAGGAATGAAAAACGCCCGCATAATAGCAAACGATCCGGCTGGAAAGCCGTCCGCTTTCCAGCCGGGATTTCTTTGCTTTGGACTCCGCCGGCAACGCCGGCAGGCGCTTTTTCATCCAAATTTCCTTCGGAGCTCACCCAGGGAGGCCCTTCCCTCCCCCCAGTTTTCCACGTAGCCGCATGGCCCCCAGACACAGCGGATCACCGGGAGCTTCCGGGACGCGGATGCTTCGCCCAGACCCGCATTGGGAACCTTTTCGCTTCGCGTCACGGATCCCTCCTCTCCACAACAGCCACCGACAGCCGCCAGGAAACGACGTACAGGACCGCCGGCAAAAGGAGCAGCCAATCGCTCAGATCGGCTGGCCCGCCGTCCATTGCGGTCAGCAGGACCGCGATCAGGGCCGCCATCCCCGCCGTCAGGAGCATCGTCAGCAGATGGCCCTTGCCCGGTCCCAGCCAGTAGGCGGCGAATATCTGAATGGACATCAAACCGATCCCGATCCCGCAGCCCAGGCCCACCAGAAACAACTTGGCCGGCAGGTCGCTCATCGTCCCGGACGCGGCGCTGCCAAGAAATCCGCAGACCAGGGACAGAGCGGCCGCTAGGGCGGTCAGCGCCAGGCCCAGAAGGTACTTCTCCCCTACCAGGGTCCTCTTGGACACCGGCAGCCCGCCGGCAAAGGACGCCCAGCCCTCGCTGATCTCCAGATTGAGCAGGGCCGAGGGCAGCATGGCGAAGATGAAGTAGGTATAAACGGAGAAATAATGCGCCTCGTCCCCGGCAGCGGCGGTGAGGCTGAAAATCACAGCAAACACCAGGTAGACCCAAAATTGCTTGCACAAAACCGTAATGTCCTTATACAGCAGTCCCTTCATAGCGATCCCTCCTTACAAGTCACGCCGCCGGAACGCCCACACGGACAGCCGCCAGGACAGGACCAGCAGCGCCGCTATCGCCAGCGGGAGTACGAAGCCGGGTATTTTCGATAAAACGCTCAGATCCAATCCGTCGGACATCCCCACGAAGCACACCCCCCCGGTAAAGAGGCCCGTGACGATGGGGGTGGCAATGACGGCCTTCTGCGATCCCAGCCAGTAGGTGAGGGGAAGCTGTACGGAGATCAGCAGCAGTCCCAGTCCCACGCCGGCGGCAATGGTGGGAAGCTGAGCGGCAGCGTATCCGGCCTCGCCGACGGCATCCCGAAGCAGGAGCCAAAGCAGCGTCACCGCCCCCACCGTCAGGCTCAGCAGGAGGCCCAGGAGGTACTTTTCCGTCACCATTTCCCCCCGCGTAGGGGGCATGGCGGCCGCGTAGGCGGTCCATCGCACCCGTTCCTCCAGGTCCACCAGGCTGCTGGGCACCATCGCCGCGAAGGTGAAGGAAAGGAGCCGCAAAAGCAGCATCCCCGCCCCCTGGAACGCGGAAAGGAAGGACAGCAGCAAAATGATCATGGCGATGGAGAGAAAAGCCTTGCGGAGCACGACCAGGTCCTGATAAAGCAAGCCCAGCATTTCAGTCCGCCTCCTTCACCATGAAGATGAAGATCTGCTCCAGGTCCACCGGGCTGACGTTCCTCCCCGCGGGGACATAGGCCCGGTCCACCAGGGCCTGGACGCCGTAGGGAGTGATCTTTTTGCCCTTCACCGCCTGGGGCGGCAGGGCGCGGAGCTCGGGACCCGTGCATTGGAGGAGGCCGTAGCGCTCCTTGAGGCGGTCCTTCTCCTCAAAGAGCAGGAGCCGGCCCTTGTGGAGGAAGGCGATGTAGTCGCAGATCTTTTCCAAATCGCTGACGATGTGGGACGAGATCAGCACCGCCCGGTTTTCGTCCCGTGTAAACTCGCTGAACAGGTCCGTCACCTCGTCCCGGACCACCGGGTCCAGGCCGCTGGTGGCCTCGTCCAGCAGCAGGAGCCGGGCGTTGTGGGACAGGGCCGCCGCGATGCCCAGCTTCATTTTCATGCCCCGGGAATAGGATTTGAATTGCTTTTTGGGGTCCAGGTCCAGGCGCTTCAGGTAGCCTTCGTAGGCCGCCCGGTCCCAATTTTTGTAGATCCCGGGCAGGATTCGGCCCAGTTCCCCGGCGGTAAGGCAGCCATGGATCCCCACCTCGTCCATGACCACGCCGATCTCCTCCTTGGGCAGCCGCTCCCCGGGCTTCCGGCCCAGGACGGACACCGTCCCGCCGTCCTTCCGGCCGATCTCCAGGATCAGTTTGATGGTGGTGCTCTTCCCCGCCCCGTTCTCCCCGATCAGGCCCAGGACGCTGCCCATGGGCAGGTCGAAGGTCAGGTGATCCAGGGTAAAGGTCTTATAGTGTTTGGTCAAGTCTCTGACTTCCAGTGCGTTCATGTCAATCCTCCCATGTCAGCCGGAGCATTTCCAGCAGCTCTTCCCGGCTCAGGTTGCAGCTCGCCGCCAGGCGGGTGGCCTGGGTCAGGAGCGATTCGATCTGTTTCAAGTTTTCCTCCCGCAGCAGCTCCACGTTCCGAGGCGCCACGAAGGACCCCTTCCCCGCCACAGTGTAGAGAAATCCCTCCCGTTCCAGCTCGTCGTAGGCCCGCTTGGTGGTGATCACGCTGATCCGCAGGTCTTTGGCCAGGTTCCGGATGGAGGGCAGCGCCGTCTCCGGTGGCAGGGCCCCAGAGATGATCTGATCCCGGAGCTGCCGGAAGATCTGATCGTAAATCGGCGCGCCGCTCTTATTGTCGATGTAGATTTGCAAGCCATCACCCCTTTGGTTGTCTGTATATGAACAGTATACACAGTAAGCACAGTTTTGTCAAGAGGAAAATCGCGTTTTCTTAAAAAACTACGCCACCCGGAACTTCAAGTTGCGAAAACGCAAATAGAAGTTGGTAGTAATGATCGAAGTTTCCCTGTACAATCCTATTATCTCAAAAATTGCGTTTGGAGGTATTTCATATGAGCTTTGCGGAAAATTTACAGAGAATCAGAAAAGAAAAGCATCTTTCTCAAGAAGAATTAGCAGAAATACTGGATGTCAGCAGACAGGCTGTTTCAAAATGGGAACAAGGAACAGGTTATCCAGAAGTGGAAAAGCTGTTAGTTCTATCCCATGAACTGAACATATCATTGGACAGTCTTATGGCAACCGAAATTGCACAGGGAAAAGCGGCTGAATCCGATAAAGTGACTGGAATGATTACAATTTCATCGCCGCATGAACACGTTGTTGTAAAGTGCTGCAAAGTGATGTCCTCGCCAAAGTTCAAAGGAGGAAAGAGATCCCCACAGTATGCCTTGTTTGCTGCCCGTGACGATGTAGTATCCTTCTGGGGAGCACAAAGTACATTTTTGGGATGGTACGCAAATGCGGAACAACTGGAAAAAGAAATGGCTGAAATACAGAATGCTATTTTTCGGGGGATTCCAAAGGTTGAAACATTGCGATTTGAGTATCATTCCGAAAAAGGACGCACAGAACTAGGCCCCCCCGAAGCGGACCGAA
>CANQQO010000045.1 GCA_947625965.1 uncultured Oscillospiraceae bacterium | reverse complement strand
TGCTGTGTTAGTGGCACCTGTGTTTCATTCCCTTTGGTGCCTTGTAGCGCAGCGGAAAGGAATGGTCATAAAAATGGGAAAACAACTGAATATCAACTGCGCCTGCTGTGACGCCCGGAATGTCTCCGAGGAGACCCTGGCGGCGTATGAGAAAATCACCGTCAATTCCGCGTCCGTCCTGGTGTCGCCCCGGAGCCAGGCGCTGCTGGCGAAGTACCGGGTGGCGCTCAACACCGCCGGGGTGACGGTGGTGCCGGAAGATGTGGAGACCCAGATCGTCAATGGGGAGGGAACCATCCGCCGGGACGGGCCCATTCCCAAGGCGAAGCGGTTCCTGCTGGTAAACGGCTCTTTGGAGATCGAGGCGGGGACGGAAGAAATTCTGGAGCAGTATGTGGGGGGCACGGTCAACGGCTCTATTCGCTGCCCGGAGAGCGTGGCGGGCTATCTGGACCGGTTTCAGATCAACGGCTCGACCACCTGCTACCCCGATGGGGCCATCGTCCTGAAGCGGTCGGCGGTGATCGACCGGACCTTTGTCCTCCGGGCCAAGGAGGCGCTGTACTGGTCCGCCAAGCGGATGATCTTTGTGGACCCCAAGCTGGACCCGGCGGCCTTGGCGGCGAAGGGGGCCCGGTTCCAGTCCGGGGAGGCTATCCTGGCGGAGGGAATGGCGGAGGCGCTGCTCCCCCTGATCGACGAGCGGGCGGAGCTGGTGCTGGTGCCCGACGGGACGAAGGTGGTGCTGGACGACCTGGCGCTGGACGAGGTGACGGAAAAGCGATATGGGACCAGGCTCTACATCCTGGGGGATGCGGTGGTGAAGCCGGAGGGGGAGGCGTTTCTGCGAAACGCCGAATATCTCCACATCCGGGGAGATGCCCAGGTGCCGCCGGAGCTGCGGGATCTGCTTTCGGAAAAGGCGGAGATCGACGGAGATGTGAAGCTGCTTCGCCCCAAGAAAGACCGGGGCCGGCTCATTGAGGACACCTCCAATGTGCGGATCACCCAGTGGCTTCTGGAGAACTGTCCCAACGGTCTGAGGGTCATGGACTGCGTCAAGGTGGTCATCGATCCGGATGTGGACAAGAAGCTGATCCTGGAGCGGCTGCGGATCGAGGACTGCGCCGCTGTCCAGTGCGCCCCGGAGCAGGAGGACGCGGTGACCGCTGTGTGCGAGGATGTGGCCCAGATCGGGCAGCAGTCCCTACAGTCCGAGCCGGAGGCCCAGGAGGTAGACGTCATCAACGCGGCGAGTTACGTTATGTAAAATTTTGCCGGGCTCCCAAGGGGGCCCGGCGATATTGTGGGTATGAAAAGATTTCCAATGGGGTATCCTAACGGCAAAAGGAGGCGGTCAACATGGTCAAAGGGGTATCCCGGCAGGTGATCGTGGTCCACGCGCCGGAGCCGGAGCTGTTTGAACAGGCCATATTCATCCTCAAGGACGAGGCGGTGGAAAAGGGCGGCGTCACGGACGAGGTCCTTTTGGAGGAGGCCAGGAAGCTCATCAACACCCCCGCCCGGAAAAGGCGGCCCTTTTACCTGTCGGGTCCCGCCTGGGCCTGCGGCGGGGCGCTGCTCACGGGCCTGGTCTGGCTCCTGACGGTTCTGATTTGACTTAGAGGTCAAGATGTGATAAAATACTCCCAAAAGTTTGGGAGGGATGTCCCATGCGCCTGGGCGCTTTGCAGATCCATACGCCAGTGTTTCTGGCCCCCATGGCGGGGGTGACGGACTGGGCTTTCCGCACGATTTGCGCAGAGCTGGGCGCGGCGGTGACGGTGACGGAGATGGTGTCCTCCAAGGCCCTGACCTACGGGGATAGGAAGAGTGCCGCCCTGCTGAAAAAGACGCCTCTGGGACTCTGCGGGGCCCAGATCTTCGGCAGCGACCCGGAGATCATGGCCCGGGGCGCGCAGTTGGCTCTGGAAATTTCCGGCTGCGACTATATTGACATCAATATGGGCTGCCCCATGCCCAAGGTGGCGAACAACGGGGACGGCTGCGGCCTGATGAAGACCCCGGCTTTGGCGGGCCGGATCGTGGAGGCGGTGAAGGGGGCGGTCCCCGTTCCCGTGACGGTGAAGTGCCGCCTGGGCTGGGACCGGGGGAGCCTGAACGTGCTGGACTTTGCCAAGCGGATGGAGGACAGCGGCGCGGACCTGGTGACGGTCCACGGCAGGACCCGGGCCATGCTCTACTCCGGCCGGGCGGACTATGACCTGATCGGAAAGGTCAAGGCCAGCCTCTCCATTCCCGTGGTCGCCAACGGCGACATTGTGGACGGGGACTCGGCCCGACGGTGCCTGGCCCGGACGGGGGCGGACGGACTCATGGTGGGCAGGGCCGCTTTTGGGGACCCATGGGTCTTCGCGGAGATCCGGGCCGCCCTGGCGGGGGAGAAGGTCCCCGACAGGCCGCCCCTTGCCTGGCGGGTGGACACGGCGGTCCGTCAGTTCGAGCTTGCCCGTGAGGACAAGGGGGAACGGATCGCCTGCCTGGAGGCCAGGAAGCACTTCGCCTGGTATCTGCGGGGCGTGGCCCACAGCGGGTATTACAAGGCTCAGATCTCCGCCATTTCCTCCATGGAGGATGTGTACCGCATCGCAAAGGGGATCCAAAAGGACCTTTCCTGATTTTACATGGTTTAGCGGCGTCCGCCGCGGGATATTCTAAGCCGAGAGGTGAGGGATATGCTGCGGCGGATGTTTGTTTTGCTTTTGGCGATTTTGCTGCTGGCCGCCCCGGCGGAGGCGGATACCATTCGATGGGTGGACTTTCAGCCCCCCTACGAGTCGCTGAAATACGCCATGGACCGGGACATTGCCACCTTTGAGGGGGAAAAGCACCTGTCCTGGATCGATATTTTGGCCCTGGCGGCCTGCCGGACCGGAGGAAAATGCGGCCTGGCCTCGGTGAAAAAGGCGGCGAAGGATCTGGAAGGGGACCGCTCCCCGGAGGAGCTGCTGGGGGAGCTTTTCAAATACTATGAATATTATCACAACGCCTACGACGCGGCGCTGGGCGGCCTGCTGGGCAGCTTCGCGATCCAGGCGGGGGAGGAGTGGAAACCCACCTACGGGCTGAAGGCCTTTTCCCCCGTGGCCGCCGGGTATGGCTACAGCCATTGCGACGATTTCGGCGTGAGCCGCTCCTTCGGCTTTGCCCGGAAGCACCTGGGCAACGACCTGATGGGCGCCCTGGGCACCCCCATCGTGGCGGTGGAGGGGGGCATCGTGGAGGCCATGGGCTGGAATCGCTACGGCGGCTGGCGGGTGGGCGTCCGCTCGGCGGACTCCCGGCGCTACTACTATTATGCCCATTTGCAGAAGGATCACCCCTTTGCCCCCGGCTTACAGGTGGGAGACGTGGTCCAGGCCGGGGACCTGATCGGCTTCATGGGCCGCACAGGTTACTCCGACAAGGAAAATACCAACAATATTGAAACAGTCCACCTCCACTTCGGCATGGAGCTGATCTTCGACGAAAAGCAGAAGGAGTGCAACTCCGAGATCTGGATCGACGTGTATGACATTGTCCGGCTGCTGTCAAGCCACCGAAGCTCCATTCAGCGGACCGCCGATGGCTGGCAGCGGGTCTATCCCTTCCAGGATCTGGACCTGGAAGCGTTTCCTCAGTGAAAATATTCACAAAAAGGAATGCTCCCAGGGGGAGAATTGGCGGCAAAAGGGAAAAAAGGGGAAATTCGCGGGGTTTGGCTTGACACCGGGGGCCGGGTCTGTTAAAATTCTCATGGATTTGAATACCGACCCAAGTATCTGACGGGAGCGTGGGGCACCACTTCAGGCGCGAGGCGGACGCCTGCCGTCTGGGCACATTTACCATTGCGTGGCAAGTGTGCCCCTTTTTCTTTTCCATCAATTTTTTTGGAGGCGCTACATGAAGAAAATCGGCATCGTCATGGGCAGCGACAGCGACCTGCCTGTCATCCGCAAGGCAACCGACACCTTGAAGGGGCTGGATATTCCCTTCGAGGTGCATATCTATTCCGCTCACCGGACCCCGGAGGCCGCCGCGGCCTTCGCCAGGGGCGCCCGGGACAACGGCTTCGGGGCGATCATCGCCGCCGCCGGCATGGCGGCCCATCTGGCGGGGGCCATCGCCGCCAACACCACCCTGCCCGTCATTGGCATCCCCTGCCGGAGCGCCAACCTGGACGGGCTGGACGCTTTGCTTTCCACCGTCCAGATGCCCAGCGGCATTCCCGTGGCCGCCGTGGCCATCGACGGCGGGACCAACGCCGCCCTGCTTGCCGCCCAGATCCTGGCGGTGGAGGACGGAGCCCTGGCGGAGAAGCTGAACGCCAAACGCCGGGCGGACGCGGAGAAGGTCCTTGCCAAGGACGCCGCCGTTCTGGAAAAGCTGTAAGGAGGCGGCCATGGGAGGATTTTTTGGCATTACATCCAGGCAAAGCTGCGTCATGGACGTCTTTTTCGGCGTGGACTACCACTCCCACCTGGGCACCCGCCGGGGCGGCATGGCCGCCTGGGACCCGGAGATCGGCCTCCAGCGGGAGATCCACAACATTGAAAACGCCCCCTTTCGCACCAAGTTCGAGCACATCGGCCAGCGGATGCGGGGCACCTCCGCCATCGGCTGCATCAGCGACACCTACCCCCAGCCCATGATGATCCGTTCCAAGCTGGGGACCTACGCCATTTGCACCGTGGGCATCATCCACAATGCGGACAAGCTCATTGAAGATTATCTGCTCACCAGCGGCGGCCACTTTGACGCCATGACCGGCGGCAAGGTGAACGCCACGGAGCTGGCCGCCGCCCTGATCGACCAGAAGGACAGCTTCGTGGAGGGGATCCTCTTCGCCCAGGAGCAGATCGAGGGCACAGCCTCCATCCTGATCCTGCGGGACGACGGCAGTATCATCGCCGCCAGGGACAAGCTGGGCCGCCTGCCCGTCCAGATCGGCCGGAACGAGGACGGCTACAGCGTCACCATGGAGGACTTCGCCTCCCTGAAGCTGGGCTTTGAGCCGGAGCGGGAGCTGGGCCCCGGGGAGATCGTGGAGCTGCGGCCCGAGGGAATGACCCAGCTTTCCCCGCCGGGGGAGAAGATGCGGATCTGCGCCTTCCTGTGGAGCTACTACGGCTACCCCACCTCCTGCTACGAGGGTGTCAACGTGGAGCAGATGCGCTATCGCAACGGCGAGATCATGGCGAAAAACGACGCCGCCATGGGGGAGCAGCCTCCCGTGGACTATGTGGGCGGCGTGCCGGACTCCGGGACCCCCCATGCCATCGGCTACGCCCTGGAGAGCCGGATCCCCTTCGCCCGGGCGTTCATCAAATACACCCCCACCTGGTCCCGGAGCTTCATGCCCGCCCACCAGTCCGAGCGGAACGAGATCGCCAAGATGAAGCAGATCCCGGTCCAGGAGCTGATCCAGGACAAGGAACTGCTTTTTGTGGACGATTCCATCGTCCGGGGCACCCAGCTCAAGGAAACGGTGGACTTCCTCTACGCCTGCGGGGCCAAGGCGGTCCATATGCGCTCGGCCTGCCCGCCCATCATGTATGGCTGCAAGTATCTGAACTTCTCCCGGGCCACCAGCGACATGGAGCTCATCGCCCGCCGGGTGATCGTGGAGCTGGAAGGGGAGGAGGGCCTGACCCATATCGAGGAGTACGCCGACGGCCGGACGGAGCGGGGCAAGGCCCTGCGCCGGGCTATCTGCGAGAAATTCCACTTCGCTTCCCTGGAATTCCAGACCCTGGACGGCATCGTGGAGGCCATCGGTCTGGACAAGTGCAAGCTGTGTACCTACTGCTGGGATGGAAAGGAGTAGTCTATGAACCTGCAATCGAGATCGGAAAGCTACGCCGCCGCCGGGGTGGACATCACCGCCGGCTACCGGGCCGTGGAGCTGATGAAGGCCCACATCGCCAGGACCATGACCCAGGGGGTCTGCTCCGATGTGGGAGGCTTCGGGGGCCTCTTTGAGCTGCCCACCGAGGGCATGAAGCGGCCAGTGCTGGTCAGCGGCACCGACGGCGTGGGCACCAAGCTGAAGCTGGCTTTTCTGATGAACAAACACGACACCGTGGGCGTGGACTGCGTGGCCATGTGCGTCAACGACGTGATCTGCTGCGGCGCCAAGCCCCTGTTTTTCCTGGACTACATCGCCTGCGGCAAAAATGTGCCCGAGCGGATCGCGGACATCGTCAAGGGCGTCTGCGACGGCTGCGTTCAGGCCGGAGCGGCCCTGATCGGCGGTGAGACCGCCGAAATGCCGGGGTTCTATCCGGTGGACGAGTACGACCTGGCGGGCTTCGCCGTGGGCATCGTGGAGAAAGAGAAGATCATCGACAACACCAAAATGGCGGCCGGGGACGTGGTCCTGGCCCTGCCGTCCTCCGGCGTCCATTCCAACGGCTTCTCCCTGGTGCGGAAGGTCTTCGACGTGGAGCGGACGGATCTGACCGCCCCCGTGGCGGCCCTTGGCGGCAAGTCTCTGGGGGAAGCGCTGCTGACCCCCACCAAAATCTACGTCAAGCCGGTTTTGGCCCTGCTGGACCAGGTCCAGGTCAAGGGCATTTCCCACATCACCGGCGGCGGCTTCTATGAAAACATCCCCAGGAGCATCCCCGACGGTCTGGGAGCCCGGATCGAGAAAAGCGCCGTCCGCACGCCGCCCATCTTCGGCCTGATCGCCCAGGCGGGGAACATCGGAGAGCGGGATATGTTCAACACCTTCAACATGGGCGTGGGCATGAGCGTGGTGGTGAGCGAGGCCGACGCTGACAGGGCCCTGGCCATTCTCCGGCAGGCCGGGGAGGACGCCTACGTGATCGGCTCTGTGATCCCCTCCCGGGACAAGCTGGTCCTGGTCTGAGGAGGGCGCGCGTATGGCGGAAAAGGCGCGGATCGCCGTGCTGGTCTCCGGCGGCGGCACCAATTTACAGGCCCTCATCAAGGCCCAGACCCGGGGCGTCCTCCACAGCGGGGAGATCGTTCTGGTAGTCTCCAACCAGGCCCAGGCATACGCCCTGGAACGGGCGAAAAAGGCGGGGATCCCCACCCTGACCCTGCTCCGCAAGGAGCTGGGGGGCCAGGCGGCCTTTGAAAAGGCCCTTGCCGAGGCCCTGGAGAAAAATCAGATCGACCTGGTGATCCTGGCGGGATTCCTGTCGATCTTGAGCGGGGACTTTACAAGCCGGTATCCCAAGCGGATCATCAACATCCATCCCTCGTTGATCCCGGCCTTCTGCGGGGCAGGGTACTACGGGCTCCGGGTCCATGAGGAGGCGCTGAAATACGGCGTCAAGGTCACGGGCGCCACGGTCCACTATGTCAATGAAGTCCCCGACGGGGGCGAGATCATCGCCCAAAAGGCGGTGACCGTCCGCGAGGACGATACCCCCGAGACCCTTCAGAAGCGGGTCATGCGTCTGGCGGAGTGGAAGCTGCTTCCCGCCGCCGCGGAAATGGTGAGTCAAAAACTGACGGAAAGGAACGGACTATGAGTATTTACGCCATCGAACCCATTCAGACGCTCCTGGCTGGCAACACCTATCCCGGCCGGGGCATCATCATCGGCAAGACCCCCAGCGGGAAGAAGGCGGCGGCGGCCTACTTCATCATGGGCCGCAGCGCCAACAGCCGGAACCGCATTTTCGCCGAACGGGACGGCGCGGTGTACACCGAGCCCTTTGACGCGAGCAAGGTGGAGGACCCCAGCTTGATCATCTACGCCGCCATTCGGAGGCTGGACAACAGGCTCATCGTCACCAACGGCGACCAGACCGACACCATCTATGACGGCCTGCTGGCGGGAAAGAGCTTCTCCCAGGCGCTGACAGCCCGGCGGTTTGAGCCGGACCCCCCCAATCTGACCCCCCGGATCAGCGGGATGCTGACCTTCTCGGAGGGGGACGTTTCCTATGATATGAGCATCCTCAAAAGCGCCGACCCGGAGGGGACCGCCTGCAACCGGTTCACCTATTCCTACGCCGCCCTGTCGGGGCTGGGCCATTTTCTCCACACCTACGTCCGGGACGGAAACCCCATCCCCACCTTCCAGGGGGAACCGGAGCGGGTGGCCATTCCCGAGGATGTCGACGACTTTACCCGCCAGATCTGGGACGCGCTGGACGAAAACAACCGCATCTCCCTGTACGTGCGCTATATCGACCTGACCACCCTGGCGGAGGAAAACCGCCTGGTGAACAAAAACCGATAAGGAGGACCCGCAAATGAAGGAACTGGAACTGAAATACGGCTGCAATCCCAACCAAAAGCCCGCCAAAATTTACATGGAAAACGGCGAAGAGCTGCCCGTCAAGGTCCTCTCCGGCCGGCCGGGCTACATCAATTTCCTGGACGCTTTCAACAGCTATCAGTTGGTAAAGGAGCTGCGGGAGGCCATGCTGGATCTTGGTCTGGACCGGCCCGCCGCCGCGTCCTTTAAGCACGTCTCGCCCACCTCTGCCGCCGTGGGGCTGCAAATGCCCCTGCCTCTGAAGCGGGCCTGCTTTGTGGACGATCTGCCGGAGCTGGACAGCAGTCCTCTGGCCCGGGCCTACGCCATGGCCCGGGGCACCGACCGGCTCAGCTCCTTCGGCGACTGGGCGGCCCTGTCCGATGTCTGCGACGCCGCCACCGCGAAGGTCCTCCAGCGGGAGGTCTCCGACGGCGTCATCGCCCCAGGCTACACCCCGGAGGCCCTGGAGATTTTGAAAACCAAGCGGAAGGGCAATTACAACATCGTTCAGATCGATCCGAACTACGTCCCCGACCCCATCGAGCGCAAGCAGGTCTACGGCGTCACCTTCCAGCAGGGCCGCAACGACTTCAAAATTCATAAAGGGCTGCTGGAAAATATCGTCACCAAGAGCAAGGAGATGCCCGCCACCGCCGTCCGGGACCTGCTCATTGCCTTGATCACGCTGAAATACACCCAGTCCAATTCCGTGGCCTACGCTTTCAACGGACAGGCCATCGGCGTGGGCGCGGGGCAGCAGTCCCGGATCCACTGTACCCGCCTGGCGGGGAACAAGGCGGACACCTTCCTGCTGCGCCAGCATCCCAAGGTCCTGGACCTGCCGTACCTGCTCACCATCAGCCGCCCGGAGCGGGACAATTTGGTGGACGGCTATATCAACGGCAACGAGGAGGATGTCTGCGCCGAGGAGAACTGGCCCAAATACTTTACCCATCGTCCCGATCCCCTGACGCCCGAGGAGAAGCGGGAGTGGCTGGCGGGCTTCCGGGATGTTTCCCTGGCCTCCGACGCTTTCTTCCCCTTCCCGGACAACGTGCAGCGGGCCTGCCGCAGCGGCGTGCGCTACATCGCCCAGCCCGGCGGCTCGATCCGGGACGATCTGGTCATTGACTGCTGCGACAAAAACGGGGTCGTCATGGCCTTCACCGGTATGCGGCTGTTCCATCACTAAGGAGGGTGCTATGAAAATACTGGTAGTCGGCGGCGGCGGCCGGGAGCACGCCATCGTTAAGGGCCTGAAAAAGAACCCCCAGGCGGAGGAGATCTACGTCCTGCCCGGCAACGCCGGCATGGAAGACGACGCCGTCTGCGTGAACATCGGCGCCAAGGATATTCCCGCCATTGTGGAATTCGCCCTGGAAAAGAAGATCGACTATGCCGTGGTGGCCCCGGACGATCCGCTGGTCCTGGGGGCGGTGGACGCGCTGGAGGCCAAGGGGATCTCCTGCTTCGGCCCCCGGGCCAACGCCGCCATTATCGAGGGCAGCAAGGTCTTCGCCAAGGATCTGATGAAGAAATGCGGCATCCCCACGGCCAGATACGCGACCTTTTCTGACATGGCCTCCGCGCTGGCCTACGTGGAGACCGCCCCGGTGCCCACGGTGGTAAAAGCCGACGGCCTGGCCCTGGGCAAGGGCGTGATCATCGCCCAGACCCGGGAGGAGGCGCGGGAGGCCGTCCGCACCATGATGGAGGACAAGGTCTTCGGAAAAAGCGGGGAGCGGATCGTCATTGAGGAATTTCTCACCGGTCCGGAGGTCTCCGTCCTGGCCTTTACCGACGGCAAGACCGTCAAGCCCATGATCTCCTCCATGGACCACAAGCGGGCTCTGGACGGCGATCAGGGCCCCAACACCGGCGGCATGGGCACCGTGGCCCCCAATCCCTACTACACCCCCGCCGTGGCGGAGCGGTGCATGAAGGAGATCTTCCTGCCCACCGTCCACGCCATGAACGCCGAGGGCCGGACCTTCCGAGGCTGCCTCTACTTCGGGCTGATGATCACCCCCGAGGGCCCCAAGGTCATTGAGTACAACTGCCGCTTCGGCGACCCGGAGACCCAGGTGGTCCTGCCCCTGCTGGAAAGCGATTTGCTCACCGTCATGCTCTCCACCACCCACGGCCGCCTGGCGGAAACGGAGGTCAAATTCTCCGACAAGTGCGCCTGCTGCGTGATCCTGGCATCCAAGGGCTATCCAAAGCACTATGAAAAGGGCTTCCCCCTGGACATTCCCGAATCGACCGCTCCCCACGTCTACGTGGCGGGGGCTGCCCGGAAGGACGGAAGACTGGTCACTAACGGCGGCCGGGTCCTGGGCGTCACCGCCCTGGGGGACACGCTGCCGGAGGCCATTGAGGGGGCCTACGCCCTGGCGGACACGATCCATTTTGAAAACGCTTTCTGCCGCCGGGACATCGGCGCCCGGGCACTGAAGGCCGGGAGGTAATCATGGTCTATCGGGTATTTGTGGAAAAGCGGCCGGAGCTGGCCCTGGAGGCCAGGGCTCTGCTGTCCGACGCCCGGAGCCTGCTGGGCGTGACCGGCCTGGAACAGGTCCGGCTTTACAACCGCTACGACGTGGAGGGCATCTCCAGAGAGCTGTTCGACTACGCCGTGAGGACCGTCTTCTCCGAGCCGCAGCTTGACCTCGTCTCCCAGGAGATCGACGGCCGGGGCGCAAGGGTCTTCGCCGTGGAGTATCTGCCAGGCCAGTTTGACCAGCGGGCGGACTCCGCCGCCCAGTGCGTGCAGATCCTGTCCCAGGGGGAGCGGCCCACGGTCCACTCGGCCAAGGTCTACGCCCTCTACGGCGCGCTGACGGAGACGGAGCTTGCCGCCGTCAAAAAATACGTCATCAACCCCGTGGAGGCCCGGGAGGCCAGCCTGGAAAAGCCGGACACCCTCCGCCAGGACTACGCCATTCCCACCAAAGTAAAGACCCTGGAGGGCTTTACGAAATGGGACCAGGCGGGGCTTGCGGCGTTTCTGACCGAGTACGGCCTTGCCATGGATCTGGGGGACGTGGCCTTCTGCCAGTCCTACTTCCAAAAGGAGGGCCGGGACCCCACCATCACCGAGATCCGGATGATCGATACCTATTGGTCCGATCACTGCCGGCACACCACATTCCACACCGTTATTGACTCCGTGACCTTTGCGGACAAGCTCCTTCAGGACGCCTATGAGGACTACCTGACCACCCGGAAGTCCCTGGGCCGGGAGGAAAAGCCCATCTGCCTCATGGACCTGGGCACCATCGCCGGAAAGGCCCTTGCCCGGGCGGGAAAGCTCCAAAAGCTGGACGAGTCCGAGGAGATCAACGCCTGCACCGTGAAAATGGAGGTGGAGGTGGACGGGAAGAAGGAGCCCTGGCTGCTCCTGTTCAAGAACGAGACGCACAACCATCCCACGGAGATCGAGCCCTTCGGCGGCGCGGCCACCTGCATCGGCGGCGCCATCCGGGACCCCCTGTCGGGCCGCGCCTATGTCTACGGCGCCATGCGGGTCACCGGGGCGGCGGATCCCCTGACCCCCGTGGAGAAGACTCTGCCCGGCAAGCTGCCCCAGCGGAAGATCGTCACCACCGCCGCCGCCGGCTATTCCTCCTACGGCAACCAGATCGGCCTGGCAACCGGCATTGTGGATGAGATCTATCACCCCGGCTACGCCGCCAAGCGGATGGAAATCGGCGCGGTGATCGCGGCGGCCCCAGCGGCCAATGTACGCCGGGAGCGGCCGGAGCCCGGGGACGTGGTGCTGCTCCTGGGCGGCGGCACGGGCCGGGACGGCTGCGGCGGCGCCACCGGCTCCTCAAAGTCTCACACAGTGGCATCCCTCGCCACCTGCGGCGCGGAGGTCCAGAAGGGCAACGCCCCCGAGGAGCGGAAGCTCCAGCGGCTGTTCCGGAACCCCGCGGCCAGCAGGATGATCAAGCGGTGCAATGACTTCGGCGCCGGCGGCGTGTCCGTCGCCATTGGCGAGCTGGCCGACGGCCTGGACATCGACCTGAACGCGGTGCCCAAGAAATACGACGGCCTGGACGGCACGGAGCTGGCCATTTCCGAGTCCCAGGAGCGGATGGCGGTGGTGGTGGCCCCGGAGGACGTGAAGCCCTTCCTGGCCCTGGCGGAAAAGGAGAATCTCCAGGCCACGCCGGTCGCCAAGGTGACCGGCAGGAACCGTCTGGTCATGTACTGGAACGGCGAGGCCATCGTGGACGTGAGCCGGGATTTTCTCAATTCCAACGGCGCGGAGAAGCATATCACCGCCGCTCCCGCTCCCGGCAATGCCTGGGCGAAACCGGTGACGGGGACCTTCGAAGAAAATTATGTCAACCTTGCGAAGGATCTGAACATCTGCTCCAAGCGGGGCCTGGCCGAACGGTTCGACTCCACCATCGGCGCGGGGACGGTGCTGATGCCCTTCGGCGGCAGACGCCAACTGACGCCCATCCAGGCCATGGTCCAGAAGATCTCCGTGGAAAAGGGCCATACCGACGACTGCTCCTTCATGTCCTGGGGCTATGATCCCTTTATCACCGAGGCCAGCCCCTATCACGGGGCCTACCTGGCCGTGGTGGAGTCGGTGAGCAAGCTCATCGCCGCCGGCGGGCGCTTCCGGGATGTGTATCTGACCTTCCAGGAGTATTTTCCCCGGCTGGGCAGGGACCCCAAGCGCTGGGGCCAGCCTCTGGCGGCGCTGCTGGGGGCCTACCGGGCCCAGATGGAGCTGGGCGTGGCGGCCATCGGCGGCAAGGACTCCATGAGCGGCAGCTTTGAGGACCTGGACGTGCCGCCCACTCTGGTGTCCTTCGCGGTCACCACCGGCAAGGCGTGGGAGGCCGTGTCCCCCGAGTTCAAGGGGCCGGGCCACCGGGTCTGCCTGCTGCTTCCGGCGTATGACCGGGAGGGTCTGCCTGAGACGGCGTCCCTTTTGAGGAATTTTGAAACCGTCGCCGGTCTTCTCCACAGCGGCAAGGCCCTGGCCTGCTACACGCCCGGCATGGGCGGCTGCGCCGAGGCCCTTCTGAAAATGTCCATGGGCAACGGCTTCGGCATCGACCTGGAGGAAAGTGTGTCCCTGGAAACGCTCTTTGGCTACGCCTACGGCGGCTTCGTGCTGGAAATGGCGGGGGAGGAGACCGTGGGGACCCTTCTCGGCGTGACCACCGATTCCCGGCGGATCGCCCGGGGCGGGGAGATCGTCTCGCTGGACGCCCTGGAGCGGGAGTATGAAAATAAGCTGGAAAGCGTCTATGCCTGCAACATTCCCACGTCCGGCCCCGTGGAGAATTTCTCCTTTGAGACGGAGACCCGGAAGGCCCCCGCTGTCAAGACGGCCCGGCCCAAGGTCCTGATCCCCACGTTCCCCGGCACCAACTGCGAGTACGACTCCGCCAAGGCCATGGCCGACGCGGGGGCGGAGCCGGAGATCTTCGTGGTGAATAACCGCACCGCCGCCGGCATCCAGCGCAGCGTGGAGGAATTCGCCCGGGCGCTGAAGACGGCCCAGATGATCTTCCTTCCCGGAGGCTTCTCCGGCGGCGACGAGCCCGACGGCAGCGGAAAATTCATCACCGCCTTCTTCCGCAGCGCGGCGGTGAAGGAGGGGGTCGCGGAGCTTCTGGATCATCGGGACGGCCTGATGTGCGGCATCTGCAACGGCTTCCAAGCCCTGATCAAGCTGGGTCTGGTACCCTATGGGCGCATCATTGACACCGATGCGTCCTGCCCCACGCTGACCTTCAACACCATCGCCCGGCACCAGAGCCGGATCGTCCGCACCCGGATCGCCTCCAACAAGTCCCCCTGGCTTGCCAGGACCCGGGTTGGGGAGGTGTACAACGTGCCCATTTCCCACGGGGAGGGCCGTTTTCTGGCCAGCGAGGAGCTGATTCGGTCCCTGGCGGCCAACGGCCAGATCGCCACCCAGTATGTGGACCTGGAGGGCGGCGCCACCATGGATATCCGCTGCAATCCCAACGGCTCCGCCTACGCCATCGAGGGCATCACTTCTCCCGACGGCCGCGTCTTCGGCAAGATGGGCCACAGCGAGCGTTGGGGCTCCCATCTCTACCGCAACGTCCCCGGCAACTACGACATTCAGATGTTCCGGGCGGCGGTGGAATACTTCCAAAAATCATAAAACGGCGGCGCGCCCTTCGGCGACGCCGGAACAGGATGCGTTCAAAAAGTACGGTGCAATACCCAGGAAGGTACTGCACCGTATCTTTTGAAACGCCCTGACGGAGCGTTATTCGAACGGAAAAAGGCTGCCGCGATCCGCTGTCATGGGAAATAAAGATCCATGGAATAAGGAGCGTAAGAAAATGACAAACCGTATCATAGCCGATATCACTGATTTTATCTTTATCTCAGACGAGCCTGAAAAGGTGGACGCGATTTTCCTGCCCGGCGGCGCGCATCCGGATCAGCCTGAATTTGCCGCGAAATTGTATCATCAAGGATTTGCAAAGTGGCTGGTCCCTTCTGGCGGCCTCAGCGTAAAATGGGATGCGTGGCCCGGCGTCACCGCAAAATCAGACATATACAACGGCGATTATCAGACGGATTGCGAGTTCTTTACGGATGTGCTACTTAAAAATGGGGTGCCGGCCTCCGCAATCATCCGCGAAGACAAAGCGGGGCATACACATGATAATGCGTTCCTTTCCCGAAGGGCCGTGGATGAAAAGGGGATCGAGGTGAAAACGGCTATGATCGTTTGCAAGGCGTTCCACGCCCGCAGATGTCTGATGCTGTACCAAATGGCCTTCCCCGACGTGGAAATGAAAGTGTGCCCTGTGAATTGTTATAACATTACGAGAGAGAATTGGTATACAAGCGAACGGGGAATCGACCGGGTCCTTGGCGAATTGGCGCGTTGTGGGAATCAGTTCGTTGGGGACATCAAGCGATATATCGCTGCCGGTCGGTAAGGGAAGATCGGGCTTTGGAGGAAGGGCGGCTTTCTTAACGCAGTTTTTCGTAAATGTAGTTTCCCCCGGCCCAGGCTTGTAAATTACGCAGCCGGGCGCCCTTGTCGCCATGCTCGGGATCGTTAAACAAATCGAGCAGCTTTTCACAGGGCATTTCAGGGCATTGGCCGCAATGCTCGTACCCTCTGCCGACGCAGCAGAGGGCCTTGTCACATTCGCCGTAAAACATCTTTCCATTCTGCCCCTTACAGCCCAAGCAGTTGATTTGATCCTTCCATACGCAGATCCCGCAGTATGCGCCGCACCTTGCGATCATTTCCTTGTCCATAGGCTCCCTCCGATGCCTCATGCCGTTTTTTCCATCGCGAAATTTTGGTTCTATGTCAATAGTTGGGGTAGAGGAAAAATTGCAATAATAGTAGAGACCAAGTCAGTGCATCCGTTCG